>DASUVL010000932.1:0-6814 GCA_036379015.1 Niastella sp. | reverse complement strand
CCGATAAACGAACCGATCTCGATCATATCAGGCAACATCCGGTGTTCGGTTCCGCCCAATGATTGTACGCCTTCGATGATCAGCAAGTTGCTGCCGATACCGTTTATTTTGGCGCCCATACGGTTAAGCATTTTGCATAACTGCTGAATATACGGTTCGCAGGCGGCGTTATATATAGTTGTAATGCCTTCGGCCATAACAGCCGCCATAATAATATTGGCAGTGCCGGTTACCGAGGGCTCATCAAGCATGAGATAGGTCCCTTTCAGTTCGGGTGCATTGAGCTCAAAAAAACCATCCTCGGCGAGGTAATTGAACGAAGCGCCCAGTTTTTCGAACCCAATGATATGGGTATCCAGTCTGCGGCGGCCAATTTTATCGCCTCCAGGTTTGGGGATATAGGCTTTTCTGAAGCGGGCCAGCATAGGGCCGGCCAGCATAACGGAACCCCGCAGGCGACCGCTTTTTTGTTTATAGCCATCACTGCGCAGGTAGTCTACATTCACATCATCGGCCTGGAAAATACAGGTATCGCGTTGCGGGCGTTCGATCTTTACATTCATATCGCCCAGTAATTCAATGAGCAGGTTTACATCCAATATGTCGGGAATATTGGTAACGGTTACCTTTTGGGACGTAAGCAGCACTGCACTGATAATTTGCAATGCTTCGTTCTTTGCGCCCTGCGGAACAATTTCTCCTTTTAATTTTTTGCCACCGATGACTTCAAAAGAATTCATAGTTACTTTTCGTGGTTTTATTGTTACCCATGGGTCGTCTCCTGATTGGGGCTCTCCGGCGCATTTTTGCGGCATGCGGTCGGTAAACTTACCCGCAGGGGGACGATTAATTAATGGTACGTTTAATAAGGTGCAAATATAAAACCCCGACAATAGCTTTTACTGTCGGGGTTTTATTTATTATTTAAACTTTATCCTCACGTCTGATGGCGGGAGGCTCGAATTTCCGAGGTAGGAGGTCAGAAATAAGAAGTATGAAGAAATTTCAATATAAAAGATCTTAATACTTATAATTCTTTTCCAGGCTCAGGAAGGTCGATAGAAGGAGGTAATTCCAACAATCGGGCCTTTCTTACCTCCTACTTCGTACTTCTTTACTTGTATCTTTTCTTGAATTTACCACCACCCCGGTCATTGCGGTTATCACGTCCGCCATCCCTGTTATCACGTCCGCCGCGGCCCTGAAACTTCTGGCCACCACGCTTGTTGCGGTAATCGCCATATCCGCCACGATCGCGATCACGATCGCGGTTATCACTGGGGCGATGCTGGCGTACATATGGTGTATTTGTAAAGGTTAGCTGACCATCGGTAATGTTGGTCAATTCGCCCTGGATGGCATCGTCATGTACAGTTTCCTTGTGCCAGTTATTATAGGCCAGTTTCATGTAATAGGCGATAGCATTGGCAAAGCCCTGGCGTTTTTCGCCAATATCTTCTTTCAATGCCTTATTTATTACCAGCTCAAGGTTTTTACCCAGGTGGGAGAATTTAGGATACCTTTTGGGATAGGGCAACGGTCCTGGCCTCGATTTTAATGTTTCCCTGGTAGGGATCGGGTAGGGTGATTCTACCGCCAGTTTAAAATCGGAGATCAGGAACAGGTGATCCCACAATTTATGCCTGAAGTCCTCAACATTTTTGAGATGTGGGTTCAAAAAGCCCATCAGCTCAATCACAGCATAGGCGTTGCGTTGACGGGTTTCCTGGTCTTCAAGTGTCAGCAGATATTCAATCATTTTTTGAATATGCCTTCCATATTCACGCATTACCAGGTGGTTCCTGGTAGTGTTATATTCCATTTTATCAATACTCATTATTCTATAAATATAATTTATAAGATTAACAAAAGTAACGAAGTAAGTTTACAAAAAGAAAAGGCCTTTGTTAAAGGCCCTTTCTATAAAGGATTGGTTTTTCCACAGGTTAATGAGGTATGGCCATGCCGTCCAACTGGCTTTGGATGGGTAAGGCATGGTTGATAATGGTAAAAAAGTATTAAATCCGGTTTAAATGGATACACTGAACTAAAAATGTAAGGGATTAAAAAGTACTCAGCACAAACCTTTCATGTACTATTTCTTGCTGCAAATAACACCTTAATGGATAGATAAGCTTTGATAGAAGTTGATCGAAGGATACAGATTTTATATGGGTAAGGGTTTATTAAGAAATCCGGAAGATTTTAAAGCGTATTCACCAAATTATCAAATAAACTTGTATTTACCAACGGGTTAGTACCTTATTTTTTAGGCCGTATTTTATGCAATCCCTGTATTTGTTAAAATGCATATATGTCAATAACATTTATTACAGGAAGGTGGTTTAATATACATTTACACATGCTGCGGCTATTCTGATACCAAAAACTATTAAAAATCGGTGTACTTTTGCGGTTCTAAATGTAAAAAACTGATAATCAAAGAAGATGAGGCAATCGACTATAACCATTAATGTTGCGCTGGACGAAAAAAATATTCCTGATCATATTTTATGGAAGGCTAGCGATAGCACTGCCGACCAGGCGCAGAAAGCCAAAGCAATGATGCTGGCATTTTGGGATGGGGCCGATAAATCGGCTTTACGGATGGACCTGTGGACGAAGGAAATGATGGTAGATGAAATGGCTGATTTTTATTATCAAACCATTATGACGATGGCAGATAGCTTTGACCGGGCTACCCATCAGCCCGAACTGGTTGACATGATGAAAAACTTTGCCAAAGATTTTTATGGCCGTTTTCGCGAAATTCAAATGAAAGAAAATAAATTATAATTCAAAATAGCCGCGGTATGAACTTAGAACAAAAGATCATGGCTGACCTGAAAACAGCCATGCTGGCCAAGGACGAAAAAACGGTGCGTAGTTTGCGTGCCATTAAAGCTGCCATTATCCTGGCGAAAACATCGGAAGGGGCTGGCGGCGAAATTAAAGAGGATGAGGAGATTAAGTTATTGCAGAAACTGGTAAAGCAGCGTAAGGATTCACTGGAAATATACCAACAGCAGAACCGGGCCGATCTGGCAAAAAAAGAGGAGGAAGAAATTGAGGTGATCGAAAAATTCTTACCCAAACAACTAAGTGGGGAAGAATTAAAGGCCATTATTGTAACCATTATTGCTGAAACCGGCGCTTCTTCACCGGCCGATATGGGTAAAGTTATGGGTGTAGCCACCAAACAATTAGCCGGCAAAGCCGAAGGCAAGGCCATCAGCACCCTGGTGAAAGAGTTATTGGCGAAGTAGGGGCGGAAGTCGGATGTCGGAAGTCAGAAGTAGGAAATACAGAGAAGAAAGAAGTCATAAGTCGGATGTCGGAAATATAGCAAGAAAGTAGTTTGAAATAGAAAGGCTGAGAAACAGGGGGTGCGAGTATTAAGTAGAAGTCATAAATTTTAGTGGGCATCAGACCTCAGACCTCGGACTTCAGTCCTCGAAAATATGATCATAGATATATTAGTTTTAATATTTCTGGTTATGGCCGTTATCAAAGGATTACGGCGTGGACTTATAGTTGCAGTATTTTCAATTTTTGCGTTTATTGCAGGCATAGCGGCCGCTATGAAATTATCGGTGGTTGTAGCAGGATATCTAAAAGATTCCGTTAATATATCTGCGAAGTGGCTGCCTTTCATTTCATTTGCAGTCGTTTTTATTGGTGTAGTCTTATTGGTGCGATGGGTGGCCAGTTTACTGGAGTCGACCGTTGAAATGGCCATGATGGGCTGGGCCAATAAAATAGGTGGTATTATTTTATACGCTATTTTGTATATGTTTACACTCAGTGTAATCCTGTTCTTTGTACAAAAGGTGAAGCTTATTAACGACGAAACCATCGTTAATTCCCTTACCTGGCCGTGGTTACAGCCACTGGGTCCCTGGGTAATAGATGGTTTTGGAAAGCTTATTCCGGCCTTCAGGGATATGTTTACTGAGTTGGGTAACTTTTTTGACAGGCTGGCCCCGCAAGGGGGGCAACAGGCCACGCCAAAGGCTTGATATACAAAAAACGTGAAAAAATCAGTAGCTTACATTAAAATTGCAGGGTGAAAACTGCAAGGGTGGATTATTTGCAGTAAAACATTTATTTTAGCGATTAATTGACTGACTTGAACAGACATAGCTGATGAATTATACGATCAAACAAGTGGATAAATTCAAGTATATTGAAGAAGGCGAAGGCGAGCCGCTATTACTTTTGCATGGATTATTCGGCGCCCTTAGCAACTTTGGTGATTTGATCAATTATTTCAAGAACCATAATAAAGTTGTGGTTCCCTTACTCCCTTTGCTTGATATGGACCTGTTGCATACATCAGTAGGGGGATTGCAGAAGTTTGTACATAAGTTTATTGAGTACCAGGATTATCAAAATGTACACCTGCTCGGCAACTCTTTGGGCGGCCATGTAGGCATTTTACATGTTCTAAAACAGCCTGAACGCATAAAATCGCTCATTTTAACCGGCAGTTCCGGTTTATTTGAGAATGGTATGGGAGACACTTATCCCAAACGCGGCGATTATGATTATATAAAGAAGAAAACGGAATTGACATTTTACGATCCGAAAGTTGCCAGCAAAGAACTGGTAGATGAAGTGTACGAGATCGTAAATAACCGTTTGAAAGCCATAAAAATAATAGCACTGGCAAAAAGCGCCATTCGAAATAATCTGGGCGAGGATATTAATCAAATCAAACAACCCACGTTATTGATCTGGGGTAACAACGATGCCATTACCCCGCCGTTTGTAGGCCGGGAGTTTCAACGGTTAATTCCAAACAGCGAACTGCATTTTATTGATAAATGTGGCCATGCTCCAATGATGGAAGTACCGGAAGAATTCAACCGCATACTGCATAAATTTTTGACAAAATTAAATGAGCCTGCAGCGGTAGCCTGACTACTATCGTCTAATTGATTATATTTGGTTAAGGATATTACCTGACAATTTCCTAAGGTTAATACTTATTAAATATTTTTATTGGTTTTAGTAAGGATACAAACCAGTTACAGGTTTTTATCGTATAACACTATATAGATAGGTAAACTCTGATCAGTGCTTAATAAAGAATTAATATCAGCCACGATTCCCACACTCAACCTGAGTGATTCGGTTATTCAGGCGCTGGACCTGATGTCGGAGTTCCATGTTATGCAATTACCTGTAGTGGCAGCCGATAAATACCTTGGTCTGGTATTTGAAGATGACCTGATGAATACCGATGAACGCGCAACTCTCCAAACGCTTGAGCCTCACTTTTCAAAAGTTGCCGTACACGCCAATACACACTTTATTGAGGCGGTACAAATGTTGAATGATTATAATCTTTCCCTGGTTCCGGTTGTAGACAAGGAAAATGAATTTGTAGGCTCTATTGCAGCTATAAACCTGTTAAAAGAATTGGGTAAAGCCACAGGGGCCAGCGAGCCCGGCGGGTTAATTGTGCTGGAAATGGAACAAAGGAATTTCTCATTTTCCGAACTCAGCAAGCTGGTTGAGACAAATGATGCCCAAATTACGCAGTTGAATAGTTATTGGGATAATAACACCAGTTCCTTTTTTGTAGCAATAAAAATCAATAAATTCGAGATTTCCGATATTGTCGCTACTTTTCAGAGATATGAATACAATGTAAAATATTATTTTGGCGAGGAATTATACGAAAACGAACTGCGGAACAACTACGACCACTTGATGAATTATCTGAATATTTAGCACAACATTAGAAGTAGCCAGCTTATTTTTAAAATTTTGAAAACACAAGCAACTGCTTGCCGGGGCATGTGAATGGGAAAGAATTTTTACTGTATACTAGCAAAATTGTTGTGTTGCGTGGCCCTTGTGCATGCCCAACCCTCGCCCGTGGATTCATCACAAACCCCCGGCGCTGTCATTCCCAGTTATAATAATTACACTAACAATTACTCCACGCCTTTTGTTGTAGGCGATATTATTATTGAAGGAAATAAAAGAACCAAACCTTACATTATTGAAAGGGAGCTCCCCTTTAAAACAGGCGATTCCATTTACCTGCCCGAACTGGTAAAGGCTTTTGAAATATCGCGCCAGCAGCTTGTCAATACCACTTTGTTTAATGACGTGATCATTTCCCTGAAATCATTTCGGGGATATGTAGTTGATATTTCCATACAGGTAAAAGAACGCTGGTATATTTTCCCTATTCCATACCTTAAACCGGTTGATCGTAATTTAAACGAATGGGCCAAGCAGGGCTACGGCGTAGATCGCGTTAATTATGGCTTTAAGTTTACATACAACAACTTTACGGGTAGAAACGATAAGCTGAAACTATGGCTTATTACAGGTTATACCCAGCAGATACAATTTCAGTACGATCAGCCCTATGCCAATAAATCGCTCAAACATGGTTATCGCATAGGGTTTTCTTATGCCTTTAACCGGGAGATCAACTATGCCACCATCGACAATCAGCAGCGTTTTGTTGATTCATTAAACGATGGTATCAAGCAATGGTCGGGTCACGTTGATTATACCTATCGCCCCGGCTTACGAACTGTGCATTCCTTTTCATTATCCTATACCCACCAGGAGGTAGACCCACGTATAAACGATTTAAATCCTAAATACTACGGCTACCTGCGAAATAAGATCAACTTTCCTGAATTATTATACAACATCAATTATGTAAACGTAGATTATAAACCTTTCCCGCTCACCGGCTGGATGGCAGATGGAACTATTGCAAAAAGAGGTTTCAGCAGGGAAATGAACATGTGGCAAATAAGTGGAAAGGCCACCAAAGGCTGGC
>DASUVL010000931.1:0-4978 GCA_036379015.1 Niastella sp. | reverse complement strand
CGGTAGCGCGTACATTATGAATAGATAAGCCAATACCGCCAGCGCTTTGTGAGATCTTGGCCGTTTGCTTCAGGGTATCGTAAATACCATCGATGCTATCGTCTTTCATGGTCAACAAAAAGCAGGATGACATTTGCGGCTTGGGCGTACCGGCATTGAACAAGGTAGGCGTGGCATGTGTGAACCAGCGCTCACTCATTAAGTGATAGGTCTTAATGGCGCTTTCAACATCTTCTTTATGTATACCGATGGCCACCCGCATATACATATGCTGGGGACGTTCAGACACTTTTCCATCGATACGCAGCAGGTATGACTTTTCAAGTGTTTTAAACCCGAAATAATCAAAACCAAAATCGCGGTCATAAATGATCGAACTATCCAGCAACTCGGCGTTGGCATCAATGATCTCCATTACATCATCGGCCAGCAGAGGCATTTTGCGGCCGGTATTTGAATCGGTATATTGATGCAGCCTGCGCATAGTGGCCGAAAATGATTTCTCTGTGTTCTTATGCAGGTTGCTTACAGCAATGCGCGAAGCCAGCAATGCATAATCAGGGTGTTTGGTAGTTAATGAGGCAGCTGTTTCTGCAGCCAGGTTATCCAGCTCGGTAGTGGCAACCCCTTCAAAAATACCTTCAATTACCTTCTTCGTTACTTCTATCACATCAACCAGCGAACTCAATCCATACGATAATTTCTGAACACGTGCTGTGATCTTGTCAAACTTTACGGTTTCTTTTTTCCCATTCCTTTTAATTACGTTCATGCTAATGGAGTTTATGTTGCTATCTAATATTATTTCTGATCTAGGAATTTTGGATTTTGTTATTTGCCCCGCCCGTTTGGGGTTCTTGTACTTTTCTAAAAATCTTCATCCAGCGAAAACTGTTGCGAGTCTTTGGTGCCCATTACACCAGCCTTGCGATAATCACCCACCCGCTTTTCAAAGAAGTTTGTTTTTCCCTGCAGCGAGATCATTTCCATAAAATCGAACGGATTGGTTGCATTGAACATTTTCGGATACCCCAGTTCATCCAGCCACCTGTCGGCCACAAACTCAATATACTGTTGCATCAACCGGGCATTCATCCCGATGAGGTCAACCGGCAACGCTTCTGTGATAAATTCTTTTTCAATACGTACGGCATCGCCGATAATACTATATACAGCTTCCTGTGACATTTTATTACTGAGCATGCTGTACAATAAACAGGCAAACTCGCAATGCAACCCTTCGTCACGGCTGATCAGTTCATTACTGAATGTAAGACCCGGCATCAGGCCTCTTTTCTTCAACCAGAAAATGGAGCAAAAGCTACCGCTGAAAAAGATACCCTCTACTGCAGCAAAGGCAACCAGGCGTTCAGCAAAACTCCCCTGTTCAATCCAGCGTAAAGCCCACTCCGCTTTCTTCTTAACTGCAGGTACGGTATCTACAGCATGGAAAAGCCTGTCCTTTTCGTTTACATCCTTAACATAGGTATCTATCAATAATGCATACGTTTCGGAGTGAATGTTTTCCATCATGATCTGAAAACCATAAAAACAACGTGCTTCAGGCAATTGCACTTCACTCATAAAGTTCACGGCCAGGTTTTCATTTACAATGCCATCGCTGGCAGCAAAAAATGCCAGAACATGAGAAATAAAATGACGCTCGCCGTCATTGAGAGCAGCCCAGTCTTTCAGATCACCGCTCAGATCAATTTCTTCAGCGGTCCAGAAACTGGCCTCATGTTGCTTATACATTTCCCATATGCGCGGATATTTGATTGGAAGAATGACAAAACGGTCTTTGTTTTCCTGTAACAACACTTCATTTTCGGACTGCATGATAAATGGTTAGTAAGTTAAAAATGCGGCACGACAGCAGATAGCAACTCCTATACCTCGCGTAAAAAAGGGGAAGCATTAATCATTTGCCGGTACCTTATCGGGAAAGTTCCAAACATCCTTTGTTAACGGCAGGTCTCCTGGCTTGTTGATTTACTGAACACCTTCCCGCCAATGTGGCTTTCACCGGTCATCAGCAGTGGTCATTGTAGGATCAGCTTAGTGAATGGCCCCTATAACTTTCGGGTACTTTCATCCTCCATTCACCCAACTTACAGTTGCCCGTCAGCCCGTGATTTTCACACGGTTCCCTTTTTAAGCCAGCTGATTGATATGATTTCATCAGCCGACACCGTAACAAATTATTTGCAAGAACCTGTACGAAAGTAGCACGCCTGCGAATTAAACGATAAAACAGTTTTTCACAGGTGTTAATAGATTTATCACCAATGTTAAATGTATTTGAATAAAGGCCATGTACTTTATAAAAAAATGCTACACAATCGATGGAAAAAGAAGTAGTTACAAGCATTTTAGCGCATATGCCATAGTTATATCAATTGTTAGCGGTTGTTAATTTGTTGGGGGTTTTTGGGTATGCCATAATTTACCGACTTTCGCAACCTGTAATTAATATAAAAATCATCCGGCATGACAAATACAGCTACCAGATCCCTGTATGAAGAATATATAAAAGAGATGCAAACGATTGCTGACCTTCGGTATGCCGCTGCAGTGTTGCAGTGGGACCAGGAGACCTATCTTCCGCCCAAAGGCGCACCGGTTCGTGGTCAGCAGATTGCCACCCTTTCTGAAATAGCTCATAAATATTTCACAGAGGAAAAACTGGGGGCGCAGTTGCAGGAATTGCTGGCGAACGGTACATTGTCGCCCGATGATAAAAGAAATGTGGAACTTACCTGGCAGGATTATTCCAAACAAAAAAAATTTCCTTCCTCTTTTGTACGCACGCTGGCCGAAGCGGTAAATAAAAGCTTTCATAGCTGGATGGAAGCCCGTAAAGCAAATGATTTTTCCGTTTTTGCCAATGATCTGGCGCGGCTGATAGAATTAAAAAAACAGGAAGCCGATATGCTGGGTTATGAGCAGCATCCCTACAATGCCCTGCTCGACGACCACGACAAAGGCGCAACGGTTCAATTACTCGATGGTGTGTTTGCCGCTATTCAACAACCACTGAAAGAACTGTTGGCGAAAATTGCCGCTCAGCCACCTGCTGATGACAGCTTTTTGCACCAACATTTTGATAAAGAAAAACAATGGCAGTTTGGTTTGCAGGTTGTGAAAGAACTGGGATATGATATGGAAGCCGGCCGGCAGGATATTTCTGAGCATCCTTTTACCACTAATTTTAACAGCCAGGATGTGCGTATTACCACGCGCATTGATGAAAATGACCTGAGCAATATGGTGTGGAGCTGTATTCACGAAGCGGGCCATGCCTTGTATGAACAGGGATTGCCGTTGTCTTCATATGGTTTACCGCTGGGAGAACCCGCTTCTTATACCATTCATGAATCACAATCGCGCCTGTGGGAAAACCATGTAGGCCGCAGCCGGGCTTTTTGCGAACGCTGGCTACCGGTATTGCAGCAATATTTTCCCCAACAATTGGGTAAAGTTTCTGTGGAACAGTTTTACAAAGGCATTAATAAGGTACAACCTTCACTCATTCGTACCGAAGCGGATGAACTTACTTATCATTTTCATATCAAGATCCGGTATGAACTGGAAAAGCTGTTGATCGAAGGATCGATGGGTGTAAAGGATATTCCTGGTTACTGGAACGAGCAATACCGCCAATTGATGGGGGTTCAGGTGCCCAGCGACAAACAGGGCTGTTTGCAGGATGTGCATTGGAGTCATGGAAGCTTTGGTTATTTTCCTACTTACAGTTTGGGAAGTTTTTATGCCGCTCAGTTCTACCACTGTGCAAATCAGGCAATTACAAACTTAGAAGAGCAAATAAAACAAGGGAATACAGCCCCATTGCTGCAATGGCTGCGAAACAACGTTCATCAAAAAGGGCGACGCCTTACCAGCGAACAACTGTGTAAAGATATATGCGGGGAAACCCTGAATATTCAATATTTTACAGACTATTTACTTGGAAAATACAAAGATATTTACAAATTTTAATATCTGTCACCAAGGTAAGTCTGTACTATGAAGAAGCTTCAACCTCTGATCTTGACAGGGTTCCTTACCCTGTTCATCTCCATGTCGTGCAAAAAGGCTATTGAGAAAAAAGCACATGACATGATACTGGATGCCATGACCAATGGGGAATGGATCGTAGAACAGTACTTAGAGGGAGATAAAAATATTTCTAACCAGTTTCTGGACTATTCTTTCAGGTTTTATGAAGATGGAACTGTAACCGGTACTATAAGCAGCACAACTACCAGTGGTACCTGGGCGGGGAATGTTTCTGATTATACCATTGCCTCAGATTTTCCCGGGGCAACCGATCCGTTGAAAAAACTAAACGGCGTATGGAAGATGAAAGACAGTTACTGGGATTATGTAAAAGCGGAAAGAGCAACATCCAATGGTACCAATGTACTTATGTTGCGTAAAAAATAAATTTAGAACGACCTTTATCCCAACGAGGCTTATATATTTTTCGTATAAATAAGTTGACGCAAACAGGTTATAAGTTTACATCCCCCACTCCTTATTAACCGACAACTTATCAACGGATAAGCTTCTACCCTAAATATCCTATTTAATTCATCAGACTACAATCCGATACCCCAAGATTAACGTATTGCCCAACAACTGGTTAAGAACTGGTCAATTGTTCTATGTAAGGCTTTGCGGCTAAATTGTATTTTACTTGTATAAATATAATTTGCCGGGAATAAGGTTTGCATTGAATACGATCGTTCTGTGCGGAAGGGGGCTTTACTGCCTATAAACCATAAAACAGTTTTGCACTTGAGTAATTTTGTACTAGCTCCTTGTGGGAACCGGCTATGCTTGCCGGTTCGGTTTTCCAGGGTAAACCGGCGAATGCTTTTCAGATCATGGTTCTGCTTACTATTTACATTGCTATTTTCATTTTACGGATATGCACAAACCATGGTGCCTGACTTTAGCGCTAACACAACCTCAG
>DASUVL010000930.1:0-4083 GCA_036379015.1 Niastella sp. | reverse complement strand
GCCAGGGCAAATCCTGAAAAACTAAAAATGATAAATAACCTGGAGTAATTGTATTTAAACAGGAAGATAAAAAACAACACCAGCAGGATATATAATGTAATGGCCTGCGCCGTTTTTTTTGCAAATAGTTCAAAGTTCAATTGCTGGTCATGAATATACAGGGTCGTAATGTAGGAGCATGCGAGCCATGCCAGGTTCATCATTATGATGAGCAAAATATACTTAAATCCGTCTGCTGCCAGTGAAGGGTAAATAATAAAGATCAACAACTGCACCATGTTCAGGGCGCACAGATCCATGAAAGAAAAGAGGATCCTGAACAGGTTAGAATTACGTCTTATCATAAAAAACAAGAGGAAACAATCCTCCGGTTCAATTCAAATCAATAATCTATTTGTTTTGACAGCAACTTTCCCAGGGCGGATCTGTATTTATTGAGATCAGCATCTATCATTTCTTTTACCAGCATTTCCAGGTTGTACCTGGGCTCCCATCCGAGTTGTTGCCTTGCCTTTGTGGAATCGCCTATCAGCAGATCTACTTCGGTAGGCCTGAAATAGGACGGATCAATAGCCACCACCACTTGCCCCGTTGGTATGCTGAAGTCTTCATTCTGGCAATCCACTACAACGCCCTTTTCATGTATGCCAATGCCGGTAAATGCTACTTTGATGCCCGCTTCCTGAAAAGCCAGGCTTACAAATTCGCGCACACTGGTTGTAACGCCGGTGGCAATTACATAGTCTTCCGGTACATCCTGTTGCAGTATTCTCCACATGGCATCCACATAATCCCTGGCATGCCCCCAGTCGCGCTGTGCATCAAGGTTGCCAAGGAACAGGCATTTCTGCATGCCGGTCGCAATGGCGGCAACACCCCTCGTTATCTTCCTGGTTACAAATGTTTCACCACGCAATGGGCTTTCATGATTGAACAGGATACCGTTGCAGGCAAATATGCCATATGCTTCTCTGTAATTAATAGTGATCCAGTAAGCATACAACTTAGCCACTGCATATGGGCTTCTCGGATAAAAAGGCGTTGTTTCGCTTTGAGGTATTTCCTGCACCTTGCCATACAATTCGGAACTGGAAGCCTGGTAGATCCGCGTTTTCTTTTCCATCCCTAATATTCGAATGGCCTCCAATAAACGCAGCGTGCCGATGCCATCGGCGATGGCGGTATATTCCGGTGTATCGAAGCTTACTTTAACATGACTCATAGCCCCCAGGTTGTAAATTTCATCTGGCTGGGTTTCCTGCACGATGCGGATCAGGTTCGTACTATCCGACATGTCGCCGTAATGAAGTTTAAAGCACGCCGTGGTCTCGTGAGGGTCCACATATAAATGGTTGATCCGGTCTGTATTAATGAGTGACGAACGTCGTTTGATGCCATGTACCATATAGCCCTTTTCCAGAAGTAATTCTGCAAGGTATGCGCCATCCTGTCCGGTAATACCCGTGATTAATGCAGTTTTCATCGATTTGTTTTTATGAGATTTAGAGTTTAGGCTACGGGGTTCTCCCAGGACGCCAGGTATTGGCTGGCATTGAGTTTTTTGAGAACGGTAATATTGGTCTTCTCTATTTCGGCCAGCAGCCGGAAGCCAAGTGATGGCAGGTATACCTTAACAGTTTTGTTTTTTATTCCTATTACATCGCCTTCCTTGCCTCCCAATAACCCTCCGGTAATGCGGATCCTGTCATTAAGATTAACTTCCGCTTTTTCCAGCTTTACATTATTGTATTCTCCCAGGAATTCCCGGATAGTGTCGATCTCCTCGTCTCTGATCACTGCCGGGCTGCCAAGCCAGTGCACAAAATTGATAACACCATCGGCCTGTTTTATCTGGAGGTGTTCATTAAGGAACGCATGTACAAACACATAGGAATTGAACAACGGTTCTTCCATTAGCTTCTTTCTGTCTGACCACTGCTTTTGTACTTTGTTCAGGGGGCAATAAGCCTCAATTTTTCTGGCTGTCAGGAGCTGTGACACTTTCTTTTCCCATTTTGGTCGTGTGTAAACAGCATACCATTTTTTTGTTGTACTCATGCTGCAAAAATTAAGTTAGGAATGACTAGATACAAGTAAGGAGGTAACGAGACCTGCTTTTATTCGGGCAAAGGCTTCGCCCATAACAGTCACATTGGTAACTGGGTAAAAATGAAGGATCAATCTCAACTCAGCGTTAAGCAACAACCAGTTTAATCCCTGGTACTACGTTCTTTTAATGGACAGTCTGTGGATATGTAGGATGGATTGTTTTCGTTTAGGGATAGATCATACTTCCGTGTGCCGCGTATGGGCAATCGATATAATAACGGAAAGGTTTAGTGTGTAGGCAATCGAGGGGTGATTTATTTCAGCAGGAAAATGGATATGATAGCAAGCGAGAAGCGGATCGGGACACTTAGGGTTAACCTGTTTGTTCAGGTGTGTGTCTGTGTTATTTAAAATTACTTCACGAGATCGGAGAAAACTTGTTCTTTTTTGTTCATTAGTCCAGCAAATTGTTCAATCGAATAAAACCGGTTTGTTGTATAAGTTTCATTCTCGTCTCCAGGGTTTTGTCATTCTTTCTCTTCAGTTTATTCATCAGCTGAAGGTAAAGGATGCTTGCGAAATGTTTATTCAGGAAATGGAAATCTGAAGTAATTATTTCGTCGAATATCCTTTCAGCGGTTTTGTATTTTCCTGTTTGGTAATGAGCCAGTGCATCGAGCAACTTTAAGTTGTCGAGGCTGATAATAAAATTGCTGTATTCGGATTTTATAAAGGTGCTCCGGTAATTACGCAGGTAGTACAATGCGTCCTGGCTATGGCCTGTTAGCGTAAGGGCTTCGGAAATGACGTACTCAAAGCAGATCTGTTCTTCTTTATTGTCATTGAGCTCGGCAGATGAGTAATATTTATAAATGTCAATTAAAACTTCATCAGCGCTCACAGAAGCTGCTTCTGTGTAAAAGAGCAAGGCTGCAAAATGCCGGCTCATTACATAAGGTGCGATGCGGGCGTGTGACAAGTTACGATCTAACAGATAATTACCCTGGTGCAATATTTTTTCCTGATTGTTATTAAGCCAGTATTTCAGGGTGATCAGGGCATGGGCAAACAGACTGGCTTCCTCTGTTCCCTTGGCATGTAAATAATAGCGTAACCCATTCCCATAATAAGAGTTGAGTTTGTCTACGTTTACAAAGTGCTCGAAGTAAAGATCCTGCCCGGTCTTCGTTTTGGATACAACATTCATAAATTTGTCGGCCAGGGGGTCATTATTATTGAGCAGAGAAATAGTATGTTTCGCCAGTGTTAGGAACGTTTTATCAAAAAGGTCCTTAACCGGTGTTTGAATAAACAGGGTGACAATGTAGTTTAGTAATTGTTCCTGGTATACAATGTCATTTTTGTTAAGCTCATGCTTAGTGGTATATAACTCCTCAACGGAGTAAAAACCGCAATACTTTGATAAAATGTCCAGTGTTGATTGAGAGGGTGGGTATTCGGCTTTAACAAGTCCGAAAATGCGCCTGAGGGTGTTGGGATTTATTTGCTTCTGGGTTTTGCGGAAAATGTCGTTGCTCAGATCAATACAATCCCTGGAAGAAGTAATACATCGTCCAAAAACTCTTTCAAGTTCACCCTTAATTGCGGCTTTCTGTTCCATGTCGAATTCAACTCGTCTCATAGTTAACAGTGGTTCGGGGTTAACATTTCAAATATCTCCATCTCTTCCATCGTAGCGAGCAATCGGATAAAAAGACGTTTTCACAGACAGGGAAGGTCGAAGGGGTTTTAACAAGTTGAGATACGAAAGCAGATTGAATTCGGTAATCTGCTATTAATATTACCTGGAATTGGCAAGCATATATGATTGTTCAGAAGTAAGTAAGGTACGAAGGCGGTTAGCAATGTGCGTGGTTGAACAATAGCAGATATTAGGATTAATTGTATAAAAGAAAAAAAAAATAACTAATTCCTGTTGTTCAATTTTGTTCAGAAAAGTAAATTAGTATGTTTCATTTCCTATTCAGCCAAATAACTTGAAGTAAAGACAATATACTACACATTTTCAACAAA
>DASUVL010000929.1:0-5843 GCA_036379015.1 Niastella sp. | reverse complement strand
AACCTGCTGAAAGAAGCCGGGCTGGAAGTGTATCCGTTGCTGGTGAGCGAGCGCGGCCATGGCAAAGTGAACCCGAAAATTCCTTTTATTGATCAATTCAATAAAGTAATGGCTTATGTGCTTATTGACAGCAAATATTATGTTCTCGATGCCGCCGGCGTTTATACCCCGCCTTTTATGATCCCGTTCCCGGTCATTAACACCAACGCCTTTATTGTTAACCGTAAAAAGGGTGGCATTATAAATTTATCAGAAAGCGTAAAAAAGGACAAGAACTTTGTGAACATTCATGCCCGGATAGACGATAACGGCGCTATGACCGGTGAAGCCACCATTCAAAGCAATGAATATGCCCGCCTTGCCCGCATGCGGGCCTGGGAACGGGACAAAGACCGTTTTCGTGAAAATTACTACACCACTTACCAGGCAGGGCTGAAAATGGATAGCCTGGTTATGCATAACCTTGAGAACGACTCCCTGCCGCTTGAACAACAATTTAATTTTTCCATTCCGCCAACGGTAAGCGGCGATTATAAACTGATTAACCTGAACCTGTTTAGTGGTATCGCCAAAAACCCGTTTATATCTGATATCCGATTTACCAATATCGATTATGGCTGTCTGCAATCGCATACTGTTGTTGAAACCATTGAATTGCCGGCTTCGTTAAAAATAGAAAGTTTACCTAAAAATATCCGGATGATCATGCCAGACACCAGCATTTCGCTTACCCGGTTGCTGGAAGTGAAGGACCATGTAATCATGGTGAGATATTCCATTCTCACCACCCGCAGTGTGTTCACCGCCGATGAATACGATTATATAAAAGATTTTTATAAAAAAATGGCGCAGATCATGAATGAGCAGGTAGTGCTAAGGCAGAATTAGCTAATTTGATAATTGGATAATATGATAATGAAATACAGCCGAAAGCCATAATGTGATAATTCGATAATTTGATAATGTGATAATGTGATAATGAAATACAGATGAAAAAATGTTACCTGATCATAATGGCATTTAGCATCGCCTGGAGCCTTCAGGCGCAGGTAACATCGTACGACCTGTCGTCGGTGCCCGAACCCGTAAAAAAAGATGCAGACGTAATCAAACGGTATGAAGAAATTGTATTTGAAGTAACGGATATTGACAGGGCATCCTATAAGGTGCATAAAATGCTGACCATTCGAAACGAAAAAGGGAAATCAGAACTTTCATACAGTACATATACCTCAAAAATACTCTCACTCGAAGATTTCACCGTCACAGTATACGATGCTTTTGGCAAACAAATAAACCGGTATAAAAAGAAAGATATGCGCACCGTAGCTACCGGTGAAGGATTGATCGACGACGGTTTTTATACCTTCATTTCTGTACCTGCATCCTCCTATCCCGTTACCGTGGAATATGAATATGAACTGAAATTTAAAGAAACCCTTTTATTTCCCACCTATTACATAATAACACCCGGCGAGGGTGTTGAAAGATCGAGCTTTACCGTCAAAGTGCCCAAAGGCCTGGATATCCGGTATAAGGAAAAGAATATCAAACTGGCGCCGCAAATAACTGAAGATGCACAATACCGGTTGTATAAATGGTCGGTGGCCAACTTACCACCCGTAGAAGACGAAGCAGGGGCTGTGAGCTACAGTAGCCGTTATCCGTCTATCATGTTGGCACCTAACCGTTTTTCAATCTATGGCAACCAGGGCGAACTGACCTCGTGGAAAGCGTATGGTGAATGGATTGGAAAATTGTATAAAGGACTTGATGAATTACCGGAAGAAAGAAAGGCCTTCTTTCGCAACCTGGTTAAAAATGCTCCTTCAGAGCGGGAAAAAGTAAAATTGATCTACGATTATCTGCAGAAGAACTTCAGGTATGTAAGTATTCAATTGGGTATTGGCGGCTTCAAACCTTTTTCAGCAGATGTTACCGACAAGAAAAAATATGGCGATTGCAAAGCGCTGAGCAATTTTATGAAAGCCGCCCTGAAAGCGGTGAATATAAACAGTCACGTAGCCATCATAAATTCAGGCTATAACAGCGAACCGGTGGACAAGGATTTTCCCTCCAACTTTTCATTTGACCATGTTATCCTATGCGTGCCACAACCTACAGATTCCATCTGGCTGGAATGTACCAGTTCAACCGCCGATTTTGACGTATTGAGTTCATTCACCGAAAACCGGAATGCATTACTGGTCACCAATGAAGGCGGCGTACTGGTTCCTACACCGGCGAGCCAATCTGGTAATAATAAGTTCATAGCTACCACCACCATTAACCTGGAGGGAGATGGTTCCGGCCAAACGGCTACCCTGTTTCGTACAACCGGACAGTATAAAAATTTCATGGATAACATCCTGAATGAGAAAAAAGACGATCAGAAAGAATCAATCGTATATGTTTTGGGTTTTAAACAGCCGGACGTATTCGATTATATAAAAAAAGACAGTACCGAATTATTTACAACGGCTTTAAACATGGTTATTGAAAAAGTACCTGAATTTACCGCCGGTAATAAAATATTCCTGGCGCCCCGGTTATATAAATTCTGGGAAACCAAATTGCCTAAAGCCGAAAACCGTAAGCTGGATTATTATTTTCATAATCCGTATGAATTTACCGATACCACCATATTTAAACTGCCGGCAGGCGTTTCGGTAGATGCATTGCCCAAACCCGCAACCCTATCAGGCGCTTATGCCACCTACAGCACCAAATATTGGTATAACGAAACAGAAAAAGCCGTGTATTCTACTGCTTCCCTGGTTTTGAAACAATATAAAATTCCGGCTGCCGGCTATGCCGGCATCAAAAAGTTATTCGATGATATGCTGATGGATGGTAACCAACGGATCGTCCTGAGGAAAGAATAGCCCCCCATCCTCCGCCAGCTGGCGGAGCGCAAAACGCAAATGCTGTTTGCGTTATCCGTTCTGCGTTATATGCGATAGAATTATCCCGGTAGCTACCGCCGCATTGAGTGACTCTGCTTTCCCGTGGCGCGGAATAGTTATCCTGTTGCGGGTCAGGGCCAGCACCTCGTCACTGACGCCCTTTGATTCATTGCCTATAATAATTATACCTTCTTTAATAGGTGGAAGTGTGCGCAGATCGGTACCATTTAATACCGCCGCATAGGTTGGTACATCGGGGGCTTCCGTCAATAACTGCGTTAATGACCCATACCATACCTGTACCCGCGTTATACTGCCCATGGAAGCCTGCACCACCTTGGGATTAAAAGCATCTGCACAATCAGAGCTGCAAAAGATCTGGGAAATACCGAACCAGTCGGCACAACGGATGATAGTACCCATATTCCCCGGGTCCTGGATGGTATCGAGCATCAGGGATAAAGTATTTCGTACAGGCGGGTGAGTGGTGAACGAAGAGAAGGCCGGTTTTTTAAAAATACCCAATACCTGGTTGGGGGTTTGTAACCCCGAAATGCGTTCCAGTTCTGACTGGGATATTTCAGTTATGGAAACCGTCATTGGCTGGCGGTGCCCTTCAATCCATTCTTTTACGGCATACAGTTGTTGAACCGGTAATCCGGCACTTAATAATTCGTTAATTAGCTTCGGACCCTCGGCAACAAACACCCCTTCGCTATCTCGTAATTTTTTGTGGCTTAAACTTTGAATATATTTGACCTGAGATTTAATCAACATTGCATTCCGTTTAAACAAAATATGTTATTAGCCCGGCAAGTTACTGTATTTAGATTGGTTCAATGGATAGCGTACTGCGCATTGGTAGCGGCGTCAATAATTTCCTGCACTGTTCCTAAAAATTTCCAGGAAGGAAAGCCCTTTGTTTACAAAACCACCATTAATATTAACGGAAATGTGCCTGATAAACCGGAATTGACAGAACGGTTGCTCAACCAGCTGGATGACAGCTTAAAAACACGGGTCATTTCTTATGCCGGCGTGCGGCGGGTTTTACTAAAACCGCCGGTATTTGATTCCTCGAACGTAGGCCGTTCCCGCATCTTTATGGGCAGTCTGCTGCAATCGCTGGGTTATTTTCATCCTGAAATACGTGATACTTTTCATATTGATACCGTACGGCGAAACCAGTACCGCGCCCACATCCATTTTACCGTTATACCGGGCAAGGTACTCCGGCTCGATTCCATCGGCTATGCCTTCCGGGATCCCGAACTGCAGCGGTTAGCCATGCGCCAGAAGGATAGGTCGGAATTGAAAAAGGCCGATCCCTATACCCTGCAAAAGGTATCGGACGAACTGGACAGGTTGCTGACTGTTTTTCGTAACAATGGCTATTATAAGCTGAATAAAGAGGATATATATGCGGAAGTGGATACCGTGGTGGCCGCGTTAATTGATCCTACCATCGATCCCTTCGAACAGTTCAGACTATTGGATTCGCTACGTAAAAAAAGAGAGAACCCCACTATTAATGTGGTGATCAAACAACATCCGGTGAAAGACAGCAGCCGGTTAAAGAAATTTTACATTGGCCATGTGACCGTGTATCCCGATGCCAGCTACCAGAAAGAAGCCGGCGACTCAGCCCTGCATGATACAGCCAATATAAATGGTTATACTTTTATCTATAATTCCCGGCGTTTTAAATTGCCCTTTATAGCCAACAACATTTCCATCAGGCCGGGAGCGCTGTATGTACAACGGCGCTATTTCCGTACCGTTAATAATTTTACCAGTCTGGGCGCCTGGCAAAACGTAGACGTGGAAATGACGGAACGGTACGACAGCAGCCACCCGCTGCTGGATGCGAAACTGCGCCTGTACCCGGCTCCAAAGCAAAACCTGAATGTGTCTTTTGAAACCAGCCGTAACGTAAGCGACTTCTTAACCACCGGACAGTTGTTTGGAATTGGTTTGAATGGCCGCTTACTGAACCGGAATGCTTACCGCGAAGCCATTCAAACAGTGACCAGCGCCCGGTTCGGTATAGAGTTGGGAACAAACATCATTCAAACCCTGCAGGCAAGCCTGTCACATACCATTAACTTCCCCAAGTTCATAACACCGATCCGCATAAAGACCGACAGCCTCATCAATCCACGCACCCTGTTAAACCTGAATGCGACCTATACTGACAGGCTGTTGTTTTTTCAATCGCGCTCGTTCAATACCTCCTGGGGCTATGAGTGGGTAAAAGGCAGACGCCGGGAAGACCAGGACCAGGTTGGACAAAGAAGGCGCAAGACCTGGCAATACATTCCTTTAAACTTTGAATATACCGATGTAATAAAGACCGATAGTTTTGATCGCCTTGCAGGCAAGATCAGTTCATACAGATTTGCTTTTAATAATGGGCTTATCATCAGCCAGATCCTGAGCTTATCGACCGGGTATGAAAAAGATAATAAACTCACCTTGTTGCGGGGCAAGCTGGAAGAAAGCGGCGCCCTGTTCGGCCTCATAAAACGACTGGAATTGGGTTCGCTGGCCCGGTTTATTAAATTAGACGGCGAGATCAAACATTATATCAATTACCCGCATTCGTCCTGGGCATTCAGGGCCTATGCGGGGTATGGTTATGTATATGGGAAAACCGATACCTCGGGAAAGATCGTACACGAAAATAACCTGCCGTTCTTCAAAGCATTTTTTGCCGGTGGTCCGTACAGTATGCGGGCCTGGCCCATCCGGCGACTGGGACCCGGTTCATCGAACCTGTACGACACGGCCAATGGCGGTGGCAATGACCGTTTTGGCAATATGCAGATAGAACTGAATACCGAATTCCGCTTTAATATTACCACTATTGCGGGTATTAAAGTGAACAGTGCTTTGTTTGTAGATATGGGTAATATCTGGAGTACCGAATTTGATTCT
>DASUVL010000928.1:0-11864 GCA_036379015.1 Niastella sp. | reverse complement strand
AATTTTTATGTCAGGCCATTTCTCCCGCAACACTTTAATGGTTTCATAGCCATTCATTTCAGGCATATTAATGTCAGTAATACAAATGTCCGGCGCATTGGCTGCCGTTAACTGCCTGAAAAAATCTTTTCCATTAACAGCATGCAACACGACATCATACCCCCACAATGATATTATTTCATGTATGCTGTTCCTGATAACTGAAGAATCGTCAACCAACGCTACTTTAATACCTAAACTGTTCATAATTATGTAAATTAGAATACTTTCTATGCTGCATACAGATGAAAACATCAATCGGGCAGCATTAAAATCAATAAAAATTCCTTACAAGGCCCAGGTTTAACAGATTTCACCAGGATGATGGAGGGCTGGATAAACAGATGGTCATATGGCAAGAAGCGTTCTGAAAACAAAGGTAGCTATGTTGGTATGCTATCAAAATATCTGGTAATCATTAACGCGTGAACCAATGTTATTACGCTATTAAAATAAAGGTTTTCATTTATCGCTTATTCTTAGTGAGTATTGTCATGAAAACACTTTTTAAAAATATAAATAAAGTAAGGCGACTTATTCACAATTCTGCTGTAAAATATGGTTAATTAAAAATAATAGGGTAATCTTGTGTTGAACCGTTTTCTATGAAAGTGTATTGAGTGTTACGCCCATGCTATGCAAAATGGAGAACGAGTTACCGAATAGAACAACCAACCAACTGCTGATACAACACATTCCCGACGCTGCCGTATTCACCGATACCAGCTTCATTATTACCGCATGTAACAGAACGGCAGCCGCTTTATTCAATTACAGTCAACACGATGTTGTAGGTTTAGACATATCTTTCCTGATACCAACTTCTTCTGAATCAAATAACCCCATAGTTCCACTTAAAAACGCCGCATTCACCCAAGGGATAATAACCCATGTAAACAAAGCAGGAAAACATATACCTGTTCATATTACCAGGCATGCCATTGCCCCCGGATCTATGAACGGCGGCTTTCTATTTATTTACAAAACAGTTGATCAGGAACAATCTTCCTCCAAAAACAACGGCTCACCATCCAAAACAGAACAGGCGCTACAGCAAATTGAAGAAAGGCATCGATTGCTGAGTGACCATCTTTTAAATATCAGGGAAACGGAGCGTACCAATATCGCCCGGGAAATACATGATGAACTGGGCCAACAGCTAACCATCCTGAAAATGGATGTTTCCTGGCTTCATCAAAAGCTACGGAAGTATGAAGACGCTGCTGTTTTGCAAAAAACAAGCGATACACTTAAGGTTCTGAATGAAACTATCAGAACAGTACGACGTATTGCTACCGAACTACGACCGAGCATGCTCGACGACCTGGGTCTTATTGAAGCTATTGAATGGCAAAGCAAGGAATTTGAAAAAAGGTCAGGCATCCAAATCAGTTTTGAATCTACTATTCCGCATTTGCCCGTTGCCAATTCCATTGCCACTTCCCTGTTCAGGATATACCAGGAAGCATTGACCAATATTGGCCGTCACGCAAATGCAAAGCATGTATATAGCAAACTGCAATTAGAAAATGACAATATAATATTAATCATAAAAGATGATGGAATTGGGTTTGATATACAGACGCTGGGCGTTAAAAAAACATTGGGACTACTGGGAATGAAAGAGCGTACGTTAATGATGGGAGGCCGTTTTGAGATAAACAGCAAAGCAGGAGAAGGTACTACCATTGTAATAACCACCTTTCTGCAATTAGAAGATACGGCTGAAACCCAAACAGATCAATAAAAAAGCAGATAATCCGTTTTTGATCCACTGAGCATACGGATCCAGGATAATATTAGCTAAATAACCAAGTGCCTGCAAACACCAGGTGTTAAGGCAACAAAAAGATTGAAAATTAACCCATACCATGAAAGTACTGGTTGCCGATGATCATGCCATTGTTCGTAAAGGATTAAAACAGATCCTATTGGATGAATATCCTTTTGGCGAAATAGAAGAATGTTCCAATGCGGAGGAATTACTGCAAAAAGTTAATCAGGGAGATTGGGATGTAATTATCAGCGATATTTCAATGCCCGGCCGCAGCGGTCTGGAGGCATTACATCAGATCCGTGCCTCCCACCCTCGTTTGCCGGTACTTATCCTGAGTATGCATCCCGAAGAACAATACGCCATTCGTGCATTAAAAGCCGGCGCTATGGGCTATTGCAGTAAAGACCAGGCCCATGAAGAGCTGGTGAATGCAGTAAGAAAAGTGTTAACAGGCAAGAAGTATATTACACCGTCTTTGGCTGAAACCCTGGCCACCCAATTGGAAGAAGAACACCAGCCAGAACCTTTTAAACGTCTTTCAGACAGGGAATTCGATGTATTCAAATTGTTAGCAGCCGGCAAATCGGTTTCTGAAATAGCCGACAGTCTTTCTTTAAGCGCTACTACCATCAGTACATACCGGGCTCGCATTCTTGCCAAGATGAACTTTAAAACCAATGCCGATATTATTCGCTATGCACTGGAACAAAAGCTCGTTTAAATGAACCCTTACGTTGCAGACATTAATAAGACCTACGTTTATTAAGATCAGCGTCTTTTTTTTAAACCCAAAAATATCAATCGATTGCATAATTGTCGAATTTATACTACAAGAAGGCCGGTATTTTAATTACAAAATAATCATATACTGCACTATTTATTAAAAGGCAATTAATATGTTAAATTTGAAATAAAGCTTTGGTTATGGTTAGTGATAAATTCACTGTGCTGGTTGTTGACGATTCAGTCATGTTCACACAAAGGGTTATTTGCTTACTTAACGATAGAAACCTTCATCCCGTTCTACAAGCCCGCAATTATGAGGAGGCCGTTCACTGCCTCCTGAAGACTAAAGTAAATTTAGTATTACTCGATATCAGTATGCCTGGTAAAAGTGGTATCGAATTACTGAAGCTGATCAGAAGCACCTACCCTGGTACTAAAGTATGGATGATCAGTAATCATGCTGAGGAACATTATAAAAAGTTTTGTCTGTCAACCGGTGCTGAATACTTTTTTGATAAATCACTTGATTTTGAAGACATCGAAAGAGGCATCCAGCATTTGCAAAGAAAACCAGAACTAACTGAATAACCCTTCATTGGTTATTATGTGAAGAAAAATTAAACCCGTGGCCCGTATGACTAAAGGAGACAAGAAAACGATTGAAGAAACTTATGAAGACAATTACTTTGCCGTCATTAATGAACACGGCATCATTCACTATGCCAATGATCAGCTGGCTAATTGCCTTCATATTGAAAACACTCTTTCACCCAAAAACCTTTTCTTCAATTTTCTGACACCTGTAGGCGCCCAAAGTTTAAAAGATGCCTTGTTACGTGCCGGTTTTGCCGCAAACCCCTCCTATTTAAAAATGAACCTTTTAAATAGTTCTGTTCACAAGGCGGCCTGGCATATTGCCAAAATAAAGACAACCGGTGAAAGACCGGGGTTATTTATTTGCATCGGACAAAAGACAAACAACGAAAAACCAACCAATAAAAAGGGTTCTTATGAATTGGCCAATACACCCAACCAGGGGATCCTCGTACTGGATAACCAGGGGAATATTATTGATGCCAATGACAGAGCCGCAACCTTGTTAAACACCAATCCTGAAAGTCTGTTGAACAATGCACAGTTAGCAGACTTTTGTACTTCCTTAAAATTATTTACAGATCCAATTTCCCTTGAAGACAGTCCGCCTATGACAACCCTGCTTTCAGGCAAGGCATATGAACAGGTAATTGAACTGCATACAGATTGCCCTGAAAGTAAATGGTTACATGTAACATTATATCCACTCTTTGACGACACTTGTTCCGTACCCTTCTCTTTTGTAACCCTTATTAAAGAATTGGGCTGGCAAAAAGAATCAACTCAGCATGACCGGGAGCTGTTTCAAAAAGAATTTTTAAACACCACCTCAGCCATGAGCTGGCTGATCGATGACCAGGAACGGCTCATCTTTGCTAATCCTGCCTTTCAACGTTTTTTGGGCATAACAGACAATGACCTGAATAAAAAAGCGGTAGATGCAATTCCGCCGTTCTTCAGGGACCTGTTCGAAAAAGAACATCGCGATGTGCTGGCAACCGGCATTGCCCATAAAAAGATCCATAAGTATTTTTTGGCAGATGGCACCACCAGCTATTTCCTGGTTAACATTTTCCAGGTGCCCAATAATTCAAATAAAAAACTCCTGGGTGGCGAAGCACTGGACATTACTTTCGGCTACAATGTTCATGAAGAAATTGCGCGGGCAAACGAACGGCTTATCCGGTTAACGCAGGTGTCTACGGAAGCCATTTGGGAATGGGATATACAAACCGATCAGTTTTTCCGAAGCAAAGCGCTCATTGACATCATCGGTTCAAATGAACTGGAAACAAAAGGGTTTAACTGGTGGCGCAACCGCATTCATCCCGATGACAGGGACCGCGTTGAAATAAATGTAAATAACCTTCTACATAATAAATTATCCAGCTGGCAGTGGGAATACCGCTTTAAGTATATCGATGGATCATACAGGATCGTCCGTGACCGGGGCATTGTGGTATATGAAAAAGACAAACCGGTAAAGATCATCGGGTCATTACTGGACCTTACTGAATTAAAAGGGCTGGAAAACCTGTTACTGCAGGAAAAGATCAAACATCAGAAGGAAATTGCGAAATCCATTATTGATACCCAGGAAAAAGAACGAACCCGCCTGGGACAGGAATTACACGACAATATCAACCAGCTATTATTGGTATCCAAGCTGTACCTGGGTCTTTTAAAACCAACCGACGCAGGCAATAAGTCAATAGCCAAAAAAATAATGGAATCCGTTAATATGGCTATTACCGAAATACAAACTATTTCAAGAGAAATGGTATTGCCGAAACTAAAAGAGAAAACCCTCGCTGAAAGTATAAATGAGCTGGTAAAAGATGTAAAAAACACCTGCAAGTTCAATATCCGCTTTTTGTACAACAAAAAAAGTGAAGATCTTTCTGAAGGCAAGAAAATTGCCCTGTACCGGATCGTGCAGGAGCAATTAAAGAACACCATTCAATATAGTAAAGCCAATAATGTAGTTATTCAATTAATATGCAATGCCCATTCAGTTGACCTCATCGTTCACGACGACGGCGTGGGATTTGATCCATTGAAAAAAACCAAGGGCATTGGCTTGCGCAATATCTACGATAGAACCGGACTCTATAATGGCACAGTAGAATTGCAATCGGCGCCGGGTTGCGGCTGCAGGTTAAAAGTGAATATTCCTAAATGCCAGGCAGGTGCCAAAAGCTGAAAAAAAGGAAATGGCAGTTGGCTAAAAATAGCTAACTTATCGCTGAAGCGTTTAATCCTTTGCTCAGTCTGCTTATGCGATTACAGATCGTTAAAACACATTCAGAAGACATAAAAGATCTTCGCCAGCTATTTCTGCATGAAAATAATTTTCAATTCGTTTGCGATAAATGTCATTATTATGGCTGGGCCGATGCCTATATTTTTATAACAGAGGGTATACAGATCGGTTATGGCGCTGTGTGGGGAACCGATAAACGGGAACACCGGGATACCATCTTTGAATTTTATGTGTTGCCTCCTTTCAGAACATACAACAGCTCTATATTTCATCAATTCATTTCCGCTTCCAAAACTACTATTATTGAATGCCAGAGCAATGACCTGCTTTTAACCAGTATGCTATATGAATTTGGCAAGAATATATATGCAGAAGCCATTCTTTTTGAAGATCATATTCAAACCAATATGCATATTGCCGGCGTGCAATTTGGCAGAAAGACCGACGACGACAGTAAAAGCCCTGATGTGGGCGGCTACTACCTCAAACAACATGGCGAAATAGTGGCCAATGGCGGATTTATGCTGAATTATAATTTTCCCTATGCCGATATCTATATGGATGTAAAAGAAAACTACCGGCAGCAAGGTTTCGGTAGTTTACTGGTGCAGGAATTAAAAAAAGAGATCTATCGCCTGGGCCGGGTCCCTGCCGCCCGGTGCAATATCAGTAACAATGCATCAAAAGCCACTTTAATAAAAGCCGGACTTACCCCCTGCGGGTTCAGATTAAAAGGCGACATAAAAAATGGCGGCAGCATTTAAATACGTAACCACCTGGTTGTAAGCACATACATAACCCCAGGGTTACACAAAAAAAAATTTAAACCTTTCTGCTGGCTTACTGGTTGTATATTAGCTTTTTAACAACCGTAGGGCATATTTTACCAACGGTATCCGTTTCTTATTGAAGGTTTGTAGATTTATTTTAATGAATCCTGTATAATATGGAACATTTTCCGCCTTCTCCTATTTTACAACCATATATCAAATCGTTCCTGGTCATTGAAAGCGACCGGGGCATGGTGAACAGGTTATTACCCGATACATCCATAGTAATAGCATTCAGGCTTCGGGGAAAAGTCGCATTTTCTCACAATGGCGTGGTACAGCATATTCCGCAATCGACCATTTCCGGCATCCGCGAATCGAGCCGCACAGTAGATTACGCAAACAATACCGCCAACCTGCTGGTGATCTTTAAAGAGGGCGGCGCGGCAGCTTTTTTTAAAGAACCGTTGCATGAGCTGGGCAGCATCAGCGTATCACTCGATTACCTCATACAACAGTCGAAGGTTGGTGTGCTGGAAGAAGAACTGGCCACTGCCGGTAATAACCTGCAGCGCATACAGATCATTGAACGGTTCTTATTGTCGGAATTAAAAAATACACAACCCGATCTGCTGGTTGTCGAAGCCATTCAACAGATCAAGCTGAGTAAAGGAGATATTAAAATAAAAGAGCTGCTATCGGGTTTGCCCATCAGCCGTGATCCTTTCGAAAAAAGATTCAGAAAGATCACAGGCACCTCACCCAAACACTTTGCAGCTATCATCCGGTTGAAAAACCTGATCGAAAACTATTCAGGCGCCGTTAGTCTAACGGAAGCAGCCTATACAGCAGGCTATTACGATCAGGCACACTTTATAAAAGATTTCCGGTCCTTTACCGGGCAAACACCCCACGATTTCTTTAAAACCCCTCCCTTGTGGTAAGAAAAAGACATTAGCCTTAATCAATAAATAACTAAAATTCAATATTTCATTTGATTGCAACGTTACCATATCTTTTGAGGTCAATTGGCTTATGCGTATGAGATTTATTGTGCTGGTTGTTATAATGTTACTGTGTAACCGCTTGTGGGCACAGAATTGCACTACCCTGGGGCAAACACCTTCCTCGGCGTTTCCTGTTTGCGGCGTCAGTACCTTCACCCAATCTAACGTTCCAATATGTACCTCCCACAGAATTACAGTTCCCGGATGTGAAAATGATGGCAACAACTATACGGATAAAAATCCATTCTGGTACCGGTTTACCTGTTTTCAAACCGGCACTTTAGGTTTTCTGATCACCCCCAATGACCTGGATGACGATTACGACTGGATGTTATACGACATTACCGGCCGTAACCCCGATGAAGTGTTTACCAATACCTCTTTGATCGTTACCGGCAACTGGGCAGGCACATCTGGTTTAACCGGCGCGAGCCCATCGGGTGTAAATTTTATACAATGCGCTTCCGATCCCTCTAAAAAGGAAAATGCCTTTAGTACCAGGCCCACTATACAGCAAGGGCATACCTACCTGTTGCTGGTAAGTCATTATACCGATTCACAAAGCGGGTATTCATTATCTTTTGGCGGCGGCACAGGTGTTATCACAGATCCCCTGTTGCCTAAAATGGAAAAAAGCTGGGCCGGTTGTGGTGGGGTTACCGTAACCATCAAGATGAACAAAAAAATGAAATGCAGCAGCCTGGCTACCAACGCCAGCGATTTTACTTTATCCCCCGCCGCTGCCACCATTGTATCAGCTACCGCTGTTGGGTGTAGCAACAGCTTTGACATGGATACTGTGGTATTAACCATGAGCAATGCGTTGCCGACCGGCAGTTATACCATCACCATTAAAAACGGACAGGATGGCAATACCCTGCAGGATAACTGCGACCGTAATATACCAGCAGGTGATCGTATTTCGTTCGTTGTTGATCCTGTTCAGCCTACGCCCATGGACAACATCAAACCAGTTGGCTGTGCGCCTGACAAACTGGAACTTGTTTTTCGCAGACCCATAAACTGTAATTCCATAGCCGCTAATGGCAGCGATTTTACCGTAACCGGTTCCACGCCAATAACCATTACCGGCGCTACGGGTAAATGTGTAAGCGGGGTTACCACTTCCATCTTCGTTCAGTTATCGGCTCCCATACAAAGCGCCGGCAATTACCAGATACAATTGAAACAAGGCACCGATGGAAATACCATTATTGATGAATGCGGACAGCAAACACCAGCAGGGGCTACCCTGCCCTTTTCAACCGTAGACACCGTAAATGCCGATTTCACGCATCAGTTGTTCTATGGTTGTAAAGAAGATACGTTGGTATTTGCTCATGATGGCGCCCATGGCGTAAACCAATGGAATTGGGCTTTTGATAAAGCAGGTAGCAGTACATTGCAAAATCCATCTTTTACATTTACCAAATTTGGTCCAAAACAGATCCAACTGATCGTATCAAATGGCGTTTGTAATGACAGCGTTGTAAAAACCATATTGCTCGACAATTATATGAAAGCGGCATTTGGGTATCCTGAAATTTTATGTCCCGAAGACAAAGCTGTTTTTACAGATAGCAGCATTGGTAAAATAATTTCGTGGAACTGGGATTTTGGGAACAATAATACCAGCACATTGCAGCATCCATTGCCAGAAACATATCCACTCGTTACTACCGGAAAGTCAAAGCTCTATCCAATCCGCTTAATTGTTGAGAACAATTTACATTGCTTTGATACTGCCACCCATCAAATGAAAGTAGTTTACAGTTGTTACATCACCGTTCCAAACGCGTTTACACCGAATGGCGATGGTAAAAACGATTACCTGTATCCACTCAATGCCTGGAAATCCACCAATCTGGAATTTTACATATATAACCGGTATGGACAGGTCGTTTTTCGTGCAAACAACTGGACGAAAAAATGGGATGGCCGCACCAACGGCCAGTTACAATCTACCGGCGTATTTGTTTGGATGCTTCGATATACATTGATCGATACGGGAGAAAAGGTATTCCAGCGGGGAACAACGGTGTTGATCAGGTAACCCGCACATCTTGTTAACCATACACAACTACACGGGAAATTCCGGCAATAATAGACACTTCAATTTATTGTGTAAAGGCCTAAAAAAAATTATTCACGCAGTTATTCATTGTTGAAAATACAATTCAACGCTTCCCGGTTGGCATAAATACGAACGGTTTTCGGTTTAGCTTGCAACGATGAGACAAAGTTATTACCTTCCCATGCAAAATTTACCTTAAAAGTGCAATTACCCGGCCCTACCCAGCGTTATAGCTGGATATCCGACAAAGGATATGGTGCTAGGAACCGTACAAACCACAAACATGACAAAACTTAGATTCCTTTTCCTCATTCCTATTGGTTTATCCTTATCCGTTGAAGCCCAGAAAATTGATTCATTGATTGGTAAATGGAAATATTACGACGTTTACAATAGACAAAAGTACGATTCTACTACCTTAAAAATTGCCAAAGAGTATTTCGGAGGAATGACCCTTTATTTTAAAGCAAACAACCATTACAAAGCTTTTGTGATGAATAACAACGATGAAGGGGTATGGAACCTGAACGAATCAACAAACAAAGTAAGATTAACCTCGTATAAAGGACATTCGAATGAATCACAAATTATTGGCCTGAATAACGACCAGCTTATCCTCACCATGGGCGAAGGTTCCTTTATTCTAAACAGAACAAGCATCAGCGAATCTGACAATGTTGAGATGGCCCTTCCTGTCATAAAAACGGTGAGTGTTACCAAAAACCAGTTCTGTAAAAAATGGTATTTAACCCGTCGTGAAGTGCCTGGCCGTTCAGAAGCACAGCTAAAAATGGCGAGCAAACTCATCAAAGGCGCTTATGCACATTTTAAACAGAATGGCGTATATGAAGCACAGTCTTTAAAAATTACCGAAAGTGGCAAATGGGCATTTGGACCTGATAATAAATCAATCATTGTGACCATTGAAAATCAGCAACGCATCTGGAATATTAAAGCGATCAGCCCTACCCAGTTGGTGCTGATCAGCGGTTATACCGACGAGGTGTGGAAGTTTTCAACCAAACTATTGTAATACCTGCTTAACAGATAAACGAATTATGGATCCCGCTACGGCGGGATTTTTTTTTGCCTTCTGCTATCAGCTATTTGATCAATAGCACTATCCCCGATCTATTAACCGCTCCGCACCGGGTCATCGCTTTTATCAGGTACGCAAACCCGCCTGCCGGTTGTAATACCCCTTTATATTTCCCATCCCAGCACTGCGTAGGATCAGTAGTTGAAAATACCCGTTCTCCCCAACGGTTAAATACCTGGAACTGCAATTCAGTTACCTGCCCCCAGTACTTTAAGCCAAAACAATCATTTTTGCCATCATTATCAGGCGTAAAAGCGGAGGGAACGGGATAGCTGCTCATTCCCTTTGCCAAATCAGCTATAACAGTAATGGAATCCCTTGCAGAACATCCTTTGCTATTGGTAACAGTTACAGAATACGTAGTTGTTTGAGGGGGCGTTACAACCGGGTTGGCGGATGTTATATTATCTATACCTGGCTTAACATCCCATACATAACTGTTTCCCCCACTCACATGTAAAGTGGCTTGTCCGTTGGAGCAATCCACATCATTTGATCTTGAAATAACCAGCGTGGGATTTTCATTCACTACAACCGGAATGCTACGGGTATCAGTAATGTTACAAACGTTTTCCTTTATCAGCACCCGGTATGTTTGAGAAGCAGCCGGTTGCACCATAATGGAAGATGAAATACCCAATGTAGTATTATCAGGCGCCAGCCAGGTAAATTCATCACCGCCCGAAGCTGTTAACTGCATGGAATCTTTTTCACAAATAGTTCCTTTTAATGGATGAACCATAAAAATGGGTGCCCCATGTACAATTACTTTTACCGAATCTTCGCTAATACAGCCATTGCTACCTGTTGCCGTCACTACATACGTGGTAGTTGCGTTTGGGCTGGCAACAGGTGCAGGGATGGTAGCATCATCGAGTGCGGTTTGTGGCGACCATGTATAAGAAACAGAGCCAGGTACGCCGGCCGATAATTGCGCTGCATCCCCTTTACAAATTGTAGCATCATTGCTCATTGTAATAACCGGCGCCTGCATGGCGGTTATTACAACTGTATCTTTTGCGTAACATCCTTGTGGGTTGCTGCCGGTAATTATATATCTTGATGTTACCAATGGAGTAGCTACAGGACTTGCTATAGCCACATCAGTAAGGTATAAGAAATTGTCCCAATTATACGTGGTGGTATTTGTACTTGTAGTAGTTAAGGGAACCGGCCTCACACCGCATACAGTTGTATCATCGATCGTTTTAACTTGTATGGAACATAATATTTCTGAAAGAATAAAATAGTCCTCCACTTCGCCATCATTTGCAAAACCGGTTGAAGATGGTGTAGTCAGCTGGTCAGTGGTAAGCCGAAAACGGAATCCATAGCCGGCAGCTGGTCCCTGGGGTAGCCAGGTGGGTAAGCCCGTCCAGGTTAAAGTTGCACTGGTAGCATTATTGGGAACAGTAACGGTGACCGATTCCCCATTGTCGAAAACCGCATTGCGGTTAAAATCGAACCAACCGGTTAACCCGGCATCATTACCCGTTGTGTTATTTAACGCTACCT
>DASUVL010000927.1:0-2842 GCA_036379015.1 Niastella sp. | reverse complement strand
GAAAGCCAGGCAGTGAGTAAAATACTGGCAATGAGTAATAATAAACTGCTCAATGTACCAGGGTTTGTGGGTTCACAAAATAATGGAGGGTATCTGAAAACAATGTTTCCTGCTTTTGCAACTGGCCGGTGAGCAAACGCGGCGCGGGTAACCCATGCGGCGCCACCTGTTCATTGTTGGTGATCACCCGCATTTCATCCCACAAGCCTTCATCAATAAATGATTGCAGCAATTGCGCACCACCTTCAACCAGTACACTTTGAATTTTCAACTGATATAATGCATGTGTTATCTGGTGAACAAGATCTACATCCTGCGTTACCTGGTAATACAACAGGTTATTCTGCTCCTCGTGTCGCAGGCTGTTAAATACAATCGTTCTTACCTGTTTGTTAAACAATTGCAGGTTAGCAGGCAACCGCAGTTTCATATCTACTACCAGTCTTACCGGGTTGGGACCATTCCACAACCGGGTAGTCAATGCCGGATCATCGAACAGGGCCGTATTGGTGCCCACCAAAATAGCCGCTTCTTCACTGCGCCATTTATGTACCAGGCGGTTGGTAAATTCATTGCTGATCAGCAAGCGTTCGCCATCTAAATCACCAGCTATTTTACCATTGGCCGTTTGCGCCCATTTTAAAATAATGTATGGGCGGTGTTCCTTATGGAAAGTAATAAAACGTTTGTTGAGGGATCTGCTATCGGTTTCCAACACACCGAGGGTAACCTGTACGCCGGCAGCCTGCAATTTTTCTACCCCTTTGCCATCTACCTGTTTAAAGGGGTCGCGGCAACCAATGACTACCTGCGGGATCTTTTTCTCAATGATCAGGTCGGCACAGGGAGGTGTTTTGCCAAAATGAGCGCAGGGCTCCAGGGACACATACATCACCGATCTTTCGATCAAATGCCGGTCTGCTTCTGTTACTGAGTTTACGCAATGCACTTCGGCATGCGGACCGCCATATGCCTGGTGGCACCCCTCTCCTATGATGCGGTTCTCATGCACCAGCACGGCGCCTACCATGGGGTTGGGCGCCACGTAACCGGCTCCGGCTGTTGCCAGCTGAAGACAGCGCTGCATGTATGTTTCGGCTAATGTGATAATGTGATGATATGATAATGTGATAATTAATACAAAAGACCTCTTGAGGCGCTTCCTTTTTGCCTGTATGCCTCGTTGCCTTTTTGCCTTCGATTAAAGCCGCAAATATAGTTGATTTGGGCCGGATGCCGAGCCTGGATCGTGTTCCTTTGACAGGTGTTTGCCCCCTGCCGATGACGGTCAAATTCAATTTATTTGCCTCATCTTTGCCCCTATGACTATGCACGAGGCGCAGCAGCAATTGCAGACAACCCTGCATCAATTGTACGATAATCGCGAAGCAACCACCATTGCCGATTGGGTGATGGAACATGTTACCGGGCTGAGAAAGATTGACCGCATCATGCATAAACAATCGCCTTTGTCGCCCGATGGCCTCGCTAAGCTGGAACAATACACCCGGGAACTGCTGACGCATAAACCCGTGCAATACGTGCTGCACGAAGCCTGGTTTTGTGGCATGCCGTTCTATGTTGACGAGAATGTGCTTATTCCGAGACCTGAAACGGAGGAGCTTGTTGAGTGGGTGGTAGAGGAAATCAGAAGTCGGAGGTTTGAAGCCGGAAGTCTGAAGGCGGAAGTCGGAGATCGGATGTCGGAAAATACAGGAACATTCACTATTCTCGATATAGGCACTGGCAGTGGATGTATTCCCATCTCCCTGAAAAAGAAAATGCCTCATGCCGAAATGTATGCCTGTGATGTAAGCAAAGGGGCTTTGGCGGTAGCCCAAAAGAATGCGACGGCCCTACAAACCGCTGTTCATTTCTTACCCGCCGATTTTTTAGATGACACGAGCTGGTCTACCCTGCCGGCCGTTGATATTATTGTAAGCAATCCGCCATATATACCGCATCATAATCAAAACAGCATGTTGCAAAATGTGCTGGCGTATGAACCACACCTCGCGCTGTTCGTCCCCAATGAAGATCCACTGCTGTTTTATAATGCTATTGCCCGCTTTGCGCAACAGAAACTATTACCCTGCGGCTGCATCTTTGTAGAAATTCATGAAGACCTGGGCGAACAGACCAAAGCACTTTTTGCATCAAAAGGGTTTAACGCGGAGGTGAAGAAGGATTTTCAGGGGAAGGAGAGGATGGTGAAGGCGATGAAAAGCCCCATGTCGTTTAGTTAAGGTGCCCTGTTGTCGCATGTAATTGCCCGTACTCCAGACATCGTTTCACTTTGGGAAAAACACAATTCCTTTTGTGGCAATTCTATTTCCCATGGCTTTAATATATTTCCCTGTGGAAATTTTCCGTTTTCCAACGGCAATGGATCGTTTCCTGAAGCAAACAAGTATTTCCCATGAGCAAAGGATCTTCGCTCATGGGAAATGGATAATTTCCAGTAAGAAAAGGTTCATTGCCGACTGGAAAAATCATTTTTTCCACGGCAAACGGATAATTTCCACTGGAAATTATCCAATTCCCGCAGCTGTGATATAATTCCCGCAGGAAATGATCCATTTCCTGCGGCAACAACCAATTTCCTACTGGCAAAGACTCTTTTCCCGTTGGAAATACAATATTTCCAGTAGGAAATGAATCGTTTCTCACTGGAAATTTTGGCTTCTTCATTGATTTTCAATGGTGATAAAAAATAGGTCCATGACATATTTGCCTGATTGCAATGCTTTTCACCTTTTTTTGCTTAACTAAACGATATGGGTGAAAAGCCAACTCACGACATGAAGCCCAGGTATTCTGCTGCATATTTAAATGCCAAACG
>DASUVL010000926.1:0-5426 GCA_036379015.1 Niastella sp. | reverse complement strand
GACCTGGCCGAACAGGCATGGCCGCGGGCCGCACAATATTCAAACCGCGGTTCTTACCAGATAGAAGGCAGTTTATTTACGAACCGGCAGCAACTAAAAGATATTCCCATTATCTGGGTGCGACAAGAAGCGCTTGACCTGGTACGCACACCTGGCCAGCGTTTGGATGCTAAAATATATTCCGAATCGTTTACCTATCCATCAGTGAATGTAGTGGCCAAAGTAAAAGGCAGCGATCCGTTGCTTTCCAAAGAATATGTATTGTTCAGCGGCCATCAGGATCATGATGGTGTTCGCAATATTGAAGGCGTTACAGATTCTATCTTAAACGGAGCCGACGACAATGCTACGGTGAGTGTTGCCTTACTGGCCATTGGTCGCGCATTTCATCAGCAACCTGGCCGGCGCAGTGCATTGTTTGTATGGCATGGATCGGAAGAACGCGGCTTGTTTGGTTCAACCTGGTATGCCGAACATCCAACAGTTCCCCGCGAATCATTGGTAGCGGTTTTGAACGGCGATATGATCGGGATGAATAATCCGGACAGTGCCGCTTTGTTAGGAATTATTCCACCACATTTAAGCTCTTCCGACCTGGTAAATATTGCCCTGCTGGAAAATGCAAAAGGCCCGAAATTCAAACTCGATACGTTGTGGGATAAAGCCTCGCATGCTGAATACTGGTATTTCCGCAGTGATCATCTTCCATATGCAAGGAAGAATATACCCGCACTATTTTTCAGTACGTTGCCACACCCGTTGTATCATACACCAGGTGATGAAGCCACTGCCATCAATATAGAAAAACTAACCAAAATGACCCGCTGGATGTATACGACCGGTTTTACGGTGGCCAATGCAGCCAACCGGCCTCGCCTGGAACCTGGCTTTAAGCTGGAGCGGTAAGCGTGGTACACACAATTGCCTGTTTATCAATTAAGATCAGGATGGAAAATAAAATGGTGGAGTAAGGTTTTCGTACGAAAATGGCTGAAATAATATTTTGGAGCATGGTTTTCGTACGAGAATGGCCAAAATAATATTGTGGAGTATGGTTTTCGTACGGAAATGGCTGAAATAATATTTTGGAGCATGGTTTTCGTACGGAAATGGCTAAAAAAATATTTTGGAGCATGGTTTTCGTACGAAAACGGCTAAAATAATATTGTGGAGTATGGTTTCCGTACGAAAATGGGCAAAATTATATGATGGAGTATGTTTTTCATACGGAAATGGGGTAAAATATATGTTGGCGCAGTTTTTCTATTAAAAACAGGGTGGAAATATATGCCGGATGGTGCGGGTTAGCCGTACAATTAATCATTCCTATCTTTATCCCGATCTGTTAAAAATCAAACTGTTTTCTACCTAACTGCTAAAAGTTCGGGGTGTACATGCGGGCTGACCATACATTTAATCTTGATAGTAACGATGCATTGATGCATACCATAAAGGACGATGGGGCTGCCTTTGAACAATTCTTCAAACAACACTTTGCTTCCCTTTGCGCCTGGTGCCAGCATAAATATGGGTTCGATACCGATATTACCAAAGAAGTAGTGCATACGGCATTTATAAAGCTGTGGAAAAATCGTAGTACAGCATCAGCCGATGTACCGGTAAAAGCCTTTCTGCATACCATTATTAATAATACCAGTCTCGATATTCTGCGACACGCCAAAGTGCGGGAACGGTTCGAACAATACGTACAACAACGTAATGAAAGCGCCGGTTCAACCCCACAGGAGAGCTACGATACCAAAAAATTACGCAACGATATTGATCATGCCGTATCTGAATTGCCCGATCAGATGCGTACCATTTTTGAACTGAGCCGGTACGAAGGATTGAAATATGCAGAAATTGCCCGGCAGCTGAATGTTTCGGTGAACACAGTAGAAACCCAAATGAGCCGGGCCTTAAAAAAATTGCGCATAAAACTGGCGGGATACCTGACTCTTTTTTTCATGATAATGATTATCAACAAAATAATACCGTAAAAAAATTTAGGAGCGTTGTCACGGTAAGTGTTCTCTCAACCGTAATACTATCAGAACATGAACAACAGCGAGCAATTAGACGATTTAATTACAAGACATTTTTGCAACGAACTGAACAGCGATGATCAGGCTACGCTGTTGCAATGGTTAAGCGCCAGTGAAGAAAACAGACAATATTATGAAGCATTGAAAAACACCTGGCAGTTGATGAAGGACAAGCAAACACATGATGAAATTAACGCAGACAAAGAATGGGCGTATTTCCAGGATTGCCTGGAAAAGGACATGCGGGGCGAAAGGGATTATACCGGTGCGGTAGCCGGAAGCAGCAGCATTGTTCGCAGGTTATTGGTTGCAACGGCTATCGCCGCATCGGTTTTATTGATCATTGCAATAGGATACAACTGGTGGGGCCGAAAAGAAAAGAGTACTGTACCTGTTACGGCTACTGTTGAAAAAAACAACCCGGCTACTTATGTGATGCGGCACGAAGTGAATACATCGGATAAAGCAAAACGGCTCGTATTAGCAGATAGCTCTGAAATATTATTAGATCCATTAAGTGAGGTAAGCTGGAATGAACCCTTTACCAATAACAAACGGGATATTGTGTTGAAAGGAAGGGCTCGGTTCAATGTAGCAAAAGATAAAACCAGACCATTTACGGTGATCAGTGGTAATATAGCCACAACGGCTCTTGGAACACAATTTACGGTTACCGCTTTTGCGCAGGAAGATGTCATAACTGTACAATTATATGAAGGGCGGGTAGTGGTAAAACCGGCAGACCCTATTCATCCCAAACTAAAAAACGATTTCTACCTGTTACCTGGTGAGGAACTGTTGTATAGCAATACCCAAAATACAGCACGTGTGCGCCGCTTTATGGATGATAATACCACCGCTAAGGGCAAAGTGAAAAATGAACATAGTACGGCAGATCAACCTTCGCTGCCGGTAGGAGATAAAGGATCGTGGTATATGTTCAATAATCAGCCGCTGACACAGGTATTTAAGCAGCTCTCAGCCATGTATGGGGTTGATATTGTGTATTCGGAAAATGACATTGAAAAAATGTATTTCATTGGAAAGTTCAGTAAAACAGATTCAGTAAGTAATATCCTGAAACAAATTGCCGGATTGAATAACTTAAAAGTAACCAGACAACATAATACATATACGATAAGCAGACCCTGAGTGTCCTAAGCCAATCTTTCTTTACTTATAAAACGATACGCCATATGAGATTTAATGTATTTAAGTCGGGGCCTTGCTATGCCCTTATCTTGCTACTACATCTCCTGCCCAACCAATTGCTGCAAGCGCAGGAACAATCAAGCATTGTAAAAGGAGTTGTTCAAAACAACAACGGCGACCCATTGACAGGGGTATCGGTGATCATCCGGAATACCGCCAACAATTTCACGTCAGGGACCAGTACAGACAGCATCGGCGTTTTTACATTTTCACGCATCCCTGCCGGTGGCCCGTATAAATTTACTTTTTCTATTGTTGGGTACGAAAGTCAAACCCTGTCGGGATACAATATAAAAAATGACATCACGCTTTCGCGGGTAGTTAAAATGAAAGAGGTACCCGGTTCTTTAGACCAGGTAATAGTCATTGGTTATGGTTCGCAACGAAAACGCGCGGTAACGGGTTCGGTGGTGTCAATAAGCGCCGACCAGTTTAAAGACCGCTCATCGAGCAACGTGGCGCAATCAATAGAAGGAACTGTGCCCGGCGTCAATATCTCTACCACACAAGGCGCACCGGGGTTTGGTCCCACCATACGGGTAAGAGGAATTAATTCCATTACTGCAGGAACAAATCCATTGTATGTGGTAGATGGTATGGCCATGGAAAACTTTGATCTGAATGTGATCAATGCACAGGACATTCAATCGATAGAAATTTTAAAAGATGCAGCCTCTGCAGCTATTTATGGATCAAGAGGCGCTAATGGCGTAATTATAGTAACAACAAAGCTGGGCAAGGCCGGTAAACCTGCCGTAAACCTGGCCTATGAGTTGGGCTTGCAAAAAGTGACCAGGAAAGTAGACGTGATGGACGCGCAGCAATGGATAAAATATTATATCGATGCGCGCAACAATGCGTGGGTAGCTTCGGGGCCAGGCCGTTTGGCCAGCGATCCTAATAGTGTACGCGGAAGCAAAACCTATTTGATACCACCGGAGTTTTTAAGCAATCCTGAGCAGTTTGGAAAAGGTACCGACTGGCAGGATGTATTATTCAGAACGGCCCAATCGCAAAATATTCAGGCATCTGTAAGCGGCGGAACCGATAAAGCACAATATCTTTTTTCTGCCGGCTATCTTAATCAGGACGCCGTGGTTATCGATAATTTTTACAAACGGCTTTCTTTGCGGGTGAACATCAAGCAGAAGATCACCGAAAAAGTAACGGCCGGGTTAAATATATCTTTTACCGGAAACCACAGCCGCATTGATGGGGTAGAAGGCAAGTCGGATGTAGTAAGCCTGGCACTGCAAAGCGATCCTATCTTCCCGGTATATAATGAGAATGGTAATCTGGGTTTTCTAGATCCCAATTCAACCTGGAACCGGTTTACTGGTTACGGCGTACAATTGTGGCATCCTTATTCCCTGATCAAATATGCCGATAAACTTAATAAAGTTTATAATACCATTGCCGGTGGTTATATTGAATACAAACCAATAAAGGACCTTACATTCAAAAGCAGTGCGAATGCCATTCTCACCCAGCGGAATTATAATTGGTTCTGGCGTACCAATGCAGGCTACGGGTATAGTACTTTATTGCCGGCTGAAGGAAGGTATAATACCTATAATAACCTGAACTGGCTTACAGAGAACTCGCTCTCCTATGATAAGGTTATGGGCGAACATACCATTGGAGCGCTGGTTGCCTATACCGCACAAAAGCAACGCGGCGATACTTCGCAGCAGCGGTCAACCAATTTTCCCAACGACCTGGTGCAAACCCTGAACGCAGCCGGTACCCCTACCTTAAGTACCACCACTACCGGAGAATGGGCGTTATTGTCGTGGTTGTCGCGCGTAAGCTACAGCTACAAGAACAAATATTTTTTAAATGGTACCATCAGGCGCGATGGCAGCTCCCGGTTTGGCCAGGACTCGCGTTGGGGTTATTTCCCATCCATATCAGCAGGGTGGTTAATATCAGACGAACCTTTTATGCAATCCGTAAAGGCGATCAACAGTTTGAAACTACGGGTAAGTTATGGGTCAACCGGTAATAACCAGATCCCCAACTATGGCCCCATCAGCTTGCTCGACGGTTCGAAATATGCATACAGTGATAATGTAGTGAATGGGATAAGAGTAACAACCATACCCAATACCAATTTAAAGTGGGAGAAAACCAACCAGTTTAATGTGGGCGTTGACGTGTCGGCATTGA
>DASUVL010000925.1:0-10794 GCA_036379015.1 Niastella sp. | reverse complement strand
AATCGCTTATCCCCGCTGGTTTTAAAATCGTACGTATCTATTACCAGCTTTTGTTCATGTGTGGCGCCCTGGGTATAATTTATCTGACCGCCTATCAGATCATCGCCATGCTTTAGCTGATAATCACCCCGGTTAAATCCATTCTTATAGCTTATTTCCAATCTGTACTTCCCTCTTCTTACGTTCTTTACGATCGTCACCAACGAGTCATTGATGCCATCAGGATCCATAAATAAATAGTTCTCGTTACGGCCAGTGAGAAGGATATTATTCTCGGGGTAGTAACGCCATCTGCCACTGCCTGAATTCAGCTGCGGCAGCTGCGACGACGAAAAGCCCGGAATACCGTAAGCATAGGAGGCGCTCTTCCAGAAAATGTGATAGATCTGTGTACGCTTGAGGCCCGGGTTAAAGGCTATATGCTTATTAACGTTGTGTATTACGCCGTTGCGCATAATAACATCTGTAGCCGCAAAATCGGCCGTATCATTGATCAGTTTTTTCCCCGCCAGGTTAACATAGATATAATCGTTGTTGTTTATGCACAGCAGCGTGCTGTCCCAATGTTCCACCACATTCAGAGCGCGCATGGCGGGCCTTAACTGCGAATAGCTGCCGCTGAAATTGGCGCCGGGAATGATGTGATACCGCATCAGATCATTCAGCTCATCTGTTGACAGATGATCAAAGTTTTGAATGCCTGCCGCCTGCAGTACCTCATTGGTTTCGGCAAACAGGGTCACTCTTATTCGTTGTCCACTCCAGTCCGTCAGCCTTGTCAGGGTATCCATCAATTTTACCCGTTCCAATCCGGCGATCATGATACTGTACTGGTCCTTATTCTGCAATAAAAATTCCCCGATGGTCAATGTAGGCGGATTGAGCACTCCATCGATCTTATGCACCAATGCATTGGCGTATTCAATATCGGTCTTATACACTTTTGCAATACCGTTGGCAATCGTATTGTCTTTAAACCCTTTTGAAATATCCAATGTGATAAAATCACCTCTGCCTGTAGGCGTGGCCTGCGGCCCCTGTATAAACTCTGCTGATTTTAATCTTGTTGGCAGAATATGATAGACCAGGATCGTTTTCAGCTCTTCCTCAGGAATATCATCTACACTGGTTTTACCTTTGCCGGCCAGGAATTTCCGGAAGGCATTGTTATCTGGTATAAAAAATGTAAAGGGCCCATAGGCATTTAAGGTAGCAGCCATTTTTGTTCTTTCCAGCGCCTGCACGGCCAAACTCAGCGAAGTATCCTCCTGTATCTTGTCAAATGCCAGCACCGAACGCAATTGCTCCTGGTAGCTGAAATGATCCTTTTTACAACCTGGCATAGCGACCAGTACCAAAAAACAAAGTGTCATCAGCACGATAGCAAGCCTGGACGTAAGGGGGGTGATTGTATTTTTATTCATATAGCGCACGTGTTGTTGAATAGAAATAGTTTGCAAATGAAATTACTGGTAGTAAGGGTTTTGTACCAGGTTGGGGTTTTTGTTCAGCTCGTCGCGGTGAATAGGCAAATACCAACCTCTGGGGTCAATGATCCTGGCGCGTATTTGTGCACGTTCGGCCACCGTTCGGCTGGCTACTACCCTGCTGATCAAAAAGTCGGGTTGCTTTTCGTTGTTGGCTACCCGTACCAGATCGAACCAGCGTTTACCTTCCATCGCCAGCTCCATGGCCCGCTCCTTCATAATAAGATCTATATACATCTCAAGCGGCGTAGTGCCATCGAGAAAATCATATGGATCGAGCCCTACACGCACCCTTACCAGATTGAGCCATACAGCTGCTTCTGCTTTCTCTGCTGCGCCGAGATGCGCCAATGCTTCGGCGCATAGCAGCATAACATCGGCGCGCCGGTAAATAATAAAGTTGGGATCATTGGTAGGCCGCTCAATAACATCTGTGCTTAGCCCGGTGTATTTCCAGTATACCCTCGGAAAAGCTTCCCTGAAAGTTCTATTCGGGCCCCGCTTCACATCTTGTTCCCCAAATAAATAGTCGTATAAAACAGGGTTTACAATAAAGTTATTAGAAATGACTCTTAGGTTGTTAACTTCCCCCAGTTGGTTATCGTATTGAATTTCGAAAATACTTTCGGTTGTATTTTTCTGAGAGAAAATGGTGAACCAGTCGTCACCCGGTACCATTGTATACAATGCCTTATTATCAAGCACCTTTTTGGCCGCCGCAGCAGCTTCCGTATATTTAGCGCGCCACAGATACACATCTGTCTGCAAAGCATTCACAGCACCTTTGGTCACCCGGCCTCTTGATTCAGCAGCTTTGGCATATTGAACGGGAACGTCCTTCTCTGCTATCACCAGATCTGCTTCGATCTGGTTAAGAATAGAATCGGCGCTTGCTTTGGGCACCAGGAAGTTCACGCCATCATTGCTTGGCGGATCTAATACCAGGGGCACATCTTTAAATGTTCTTACCAGGTAGAAATAGGCCAGCGAACGTAAGAAAAGGGCTTCACCCACAACGGCATTACTTTCTTCCCGGGTAAAGCGGCTATCGAGCCCCGGTATTTGCGGTACTTTTTCAATAACAACATTGGCACGCCCGATCATGTTGTACGGTTGCGCCCATATAGATGCCACCCTGTTATTTTCGAACAACTGGTAATAGGGATAGGTAATATCGTTATTAGCGCCGGGTGATATCAGGTCTGCCCTGAACTCGCCCCAGGTTATGAATTTTTCACTGCACGCCTGTAATGCATCATATACGCCCATAATAGCGGCAGTCGCATCGGCTTCCGTTTTGAAGAAATCATCGCCTGTCAGGGAGTTTTCCGGCTCCTGGTTTAGAAATTTTTTGCAGCTGCTGAAAGTCAGCAACGCCAACACGACAACACAACCTGTTACCAACCACTTATTTTTTATATTATTCATTTGAATACATCTTTGAATGAAGAATGATGACTATTTAGAACCGCGCGTTTATCCCAATGGTATACCCTCTGCTTCGCGGGGTTAAACCACGGTCAACACCAATCAAAGCGGGGTTATTACCAAATGAGGAAAGAGAGATCTCCGGATCGGCGCCGGTATAATCTGTCCAGGCGAAAAGATCATTCGCCGTGAAAAAGGCGTCAACACCCTTTAATTTTATTTTCTGGATCCAGGTCCTGGGGAAAGTATACGTTAGGGTAACAAACTTCAACCGGGCATAGGATCCATCTTCGATCCAGCGGGTTGAGCCCTGACTATTTCGCTGATCGCCGTTAAGGGCGCGTGGCATATCGGTTACATCACCCTGTTTGCGCCAGCGCTTCATGGTAGTGATGGCCTGGTTATCGGCCGTCATCATTCTTTCCAGGTAATACCGCATCCCGTTTATAACGTCGTTACCATACTGGAACTGGATAAAAAATTTAAACCCGAAATTCTTGTACCGGAACTCATTGCTGAAACCACCAAAGAAATCAGCATTGGCATTACCTATCAAAATTTTGTCCTGATCGTTAATAATGCCATCATTATTGAAATCTTCATAGATCGCATCGCCGCCTCTTAAGGTGTCGCCATTTTCACTAAGCACCCGCATTTTACGCGGGCTCTTTCCATCCAGATCATATACCATATTTCCCTTGGCATCGCGCACCACGGCATCGCCGTCCGTAGCGTATACGCCTTTAAAAACCAAACCATAATAGGTACCCAATGCATCGCCTTGTTTTACCTGCGAGCCAAAATTGGCATAGTTCTCCGTCAGCTTCAACGTGCCGCCGGGTAATGAGGTCACTTTATTTATATTTCGTCCAACGTTAAATGACATGGTCCATGAAAAATCACCGGCCTTTTTGGCGCGAATGGCGTTCACCAGCACATCCACCTCAACACCCCGGTTGCTGATATTGCCCAGGTTGGTCAATATACTCCCGTTCTGATTGTTTAAATTCCAACCGCCTACAACACCGCTCGTTGATGGTACGGGCAGGTTGAACAGCAGATCTTTGGTCAGCTTGTCGTACACATCCAATGTGATCACAACGCGGCTTTTGAACAGGTCGAGGTCCATACCTAAATTGGTGCTTTCACTTGTTTCCCACCGTAAGTTGTTCAGGGCAGGATTGGTTTGACTTACCCCGCTATTGCCCATATAATTGGAGCCGGCCATGAACTGGCTGATGTACGCATAGTTAGGAATACCGCTGTTGCCCAGCTGCCCCCAGGAGGCCCTGAATTTCAGATCGGTCAAAAAAGGAAGATCGGCCAGGAAGGGTTCAGCAGAAGCCCGCCAGTAGCCGCCCACGGAGGGGAAATTGGCATATTTGTTATTTCTGCCAAATTTTGAGGAGCCGTCCCGGCGCACGGTGACATTGAATCCATACCGGTCGTTATAGATCAGATCAGCTTTTGCAAAGACCGACAGGATCGTTTCTGTTGTTTTGTTGGAAACCAGCTGCCGGTTACCACCGGTTGTACCCAGTGTTCGCAGTGAGCCTGAAGCGCTCGCATAAGCGCTGGCGAGCAACTGGCTCGATACAAAGGTATTGAAGGTGTTACCCAGCACAAAGCTACCTTTCAGTTTCGGTGTAAGGTTTTTGTAATAAACAAGCAGGTTATCGAGGATCATCTGCATTCGTTCATAGTCCCTGGTATCAACCCGGTTAAAGCTGCGGTCATTCCAGATCAAACCAGTCGCTTCCGGCGGTAAATACGTAAGCGAATTCTCGCCCATATAATCAAGCGATGCATTGCTTATATATTTCAGTCCTTTTGTAATATCCAGTTCTGCCCTGATATTTGGTTTCAGATTGGTACTGTAGGCATCGTTACTCACCGTATTGGCAAAGGCAACGGGATTATCCATACCGCCATGCGGGCCCGGCAGGGAAAAATAATTCGGCAACTGATTGCCATTCGTATCAATGTCGTAAATAGGTAAAGCAGAAGAACGCACATGGCCAAGGTAATACACCGTACCCTGCCCATAGGCGTTGGCATGGTTATTAATCTTGCTTCTGGTAAATGCAATGTTGGCCGAGAACTTCAGCTTATTCGATACTTTATAATCAAGATTGAAGCGGGTAGTAAATCGCTTGGTACCTGTATTAATAAACGATCCTTTATTGTCGGTATAGGAAGTACTGAAATTATACCTCATGGCTTCGCCCCCGCCCGCTACCGATAAGTTATGCACCTGCGCAAAGCCGGTTTGTTTCAGGGCTTTCATCCAGTCGGTATTATTCTGATAATATTGATAAGCCGCGTAAGAAGGATCATCCACCAGCGGTAGCAGTTCAGAACTGGATGGATTGATATTACCGGCATTCTGCAAGGCTTCCAGCCGCATGATCTTGTATTGCGTACCATTCAGCACCGGAATAGAAGGCACCGCTTCCTGCAAACTGAATTGTGATTTCAGGGTAATATCCGTTTTGCCTTTGTTGCCCCTTTTTGTAGTAATGAGTATTACGCCGTTGGCAGCACGGGCGCCATAGATGGCCGCCGCATTGGCGTCTTTCAAAATGTCGATTCGTTCAATATCGCTGGGGTTGATATCGGCGATGGGATTTATCCGGGCAACGTTTTGTCCGCCGGCCGAATTATCAAAAGGCGTTGAAATGATGGGAACACCATCGACGATGTATAACGGTTCATTGCCACCGGAAATAGAACCGGCGCCGCGAATGCGGATATCAACACCAGCGCCCGGGTCACCTGAATTGGTAACAATTTGTACACCGGCGGCGCGGCCCTGCAGCATCTGATCGATGGAGGTGGCCGGCTGGTCCTGGAGCACTTCGCCTTTGACGGAGCTAACAGCACCAATGAGATCACGTTTGGACGTACTGCCGAAACCGTTACTTACCTGGTCACCTTTCCGCGCCAGTACGATCACATCACTCATACTCTGGCCAGAGTCGCGCGCCAGTTTAACGTTTATTACAGCCCGGTTACCGACCGGCTCAGTCTTTGTTTCAAAGCCTATAAAGGAAAATCGCAACCTGTTCGCCGGGTTACTTACCCTTATGGTATAATTTCCGCTGATATCGGTATTGGCGCCATTTACCTGGCGGTCATTCTCATTCACTTCCACGATTGTTACACCACCTATAGCATCACCTGAACCATTTTCGGTGACCTTTCCTTTTATGGTTACGGGTGTTTGTGCATGTGTATCAAAATAGAGCATGAGCAAAGCAGTCGTCGCCAGAACAAACAGCCATTTATTCACTATGGTTTTATGCATATGCAGTCGTTAGATGATTTTTAATCGAATTGAATCCTTCAGATTTTAAGAATACGAAGTCTGAGGTCTGAAGTCCGAAGTCTGAAACACAAGACGAAGTCTGAAGTCTGAAATACAAAAACGAAGTATGAAGTACAGCCCCTTCTGACTTCCGTCTTCCGACCTCCGACATCCGACCTCCGACTTCGGTCTTCCGTCTTCCGACCTCCGACATCCGACTTCTACGGTTTTGGTATCAGCACCTTATTCACCTTATACACAAAGCCGACCGCTGGTGTACCCGGCCCCTTGCTTATTTCGGGTTGTGTTATGGTTGCCACCACGCCAGCGGCGCTGGTAACGGTAGTGCCACTATTGCTCAAAAACAGTTGTTGTGTATTTCCAAGGTCACTGTTTTTAGTGCCGGTCAGCGCGGCAGCATTAGCAAGGTTCTCATTAATGATGTGGTGCCTTACCAGGTTAGTAAACTGGGTGGCGGTCAATAAGGCGCCATTAAGCGTTCTCTTTTTAACGTCGAGGCCTATTTCCTGAAAAGCGGCATTGGTAGGCGCAAAAAAAGTTCCGGTACGGGTTGGTAAAGACAGACTGCCCATTAACCCCACGGCCTGAATGGCTGCCATGAAGGTGCTTAATTCAGGATCAAGCATCGCCTGCCCTATGGCGCTCTTTAATGCAGGCGGAACAGGGAACGTAGTATTGATAATTTGAATAGTGCCGTTGCTGGTAACAAGATCTTTTCTGATGAATTGGTTATCGGGTGTTGCCGGTATGATCTCATTATTCACCGAGCGCAGCGTACGGGTACGGCTGATCAACTCTTTGGATGTGACGATCGTATCGCTGATAAAGTATGATTCCAGCACCGCTTCTGCATAGGATGGAGATAAAGCAGCGATCTTATCAGTTATGCTATTATCGATCCGGGCCAGTGCCGGCGCAATAAATGCATCAAGCACCTGGTTCGATGGGATCAGGAAAGTAGTAAAAAGTGGATCGCCACCCTGATTAGCCGGCGTTGTGTTTAGCCGGTATTCAATAGACGTGTATACATTGCTCAGTAGCGGATAGGTCTTATAGAAAATAGAATCCATCCGGCCGTCGCGGTCGCGGTCATAACTGTTGAAGCGGTCATAGGCACTGTCGGCGGTCAGTTGCATCAACCGGTAAAAAGTACTGTTTTTCAGTTCGGGGTCGCCTTGTAAAGCCTCTTCGAGGTTTGGCAGCGGCACCAACACCTCACCAATACCGTGGATCACGCCATTCTCAGCATCGATATCGCGTAGTTCATTGATGACCGCAACCCCATTAATTTTAATGATATCCGTTGCCGTAACATCTATGTTGACAAACTTTTTATTCCGGGTGAGATACAGCTTTTGCTGGTAGGTAGCGAACCGTGCCTTCAGGTCGTAATAATACCACATGTTATTTACAATGTGGAAGCTCAGGATCTTAAATAGTCTATCAACAGGCACCTCATCGATAGACGCGTAACCGCTACTATTTAAAAATTTCGTAAAAGCTTCATCGGTTGGTGCAAAAACGGTGTACAGTCCGCCCTTACCTATAAATTGTACCAGGTCGGCCCGTTCAAGTCCTTTTGTAAAAATGCTAAAAGCGGGATCGGCTTTGATCTTATCATATAAGAATCCGCCTTTTGGACTTTCGTCGTCGTAGTACTTGTCGAAACCTTTTTTACAGCTAATAGTGAAAAAGAGGAGGAACAATGGGAACAATCGTACGGGTATAGCCCCGATCCCGATGTATCGGGAGAGTTTACCCAATAGCAGTTTGGCCATTCAGCAATCAGTTAGTGGTTAATCAATTTTGGTTTACGGGTTGTCAAAGTACCGTGAGCACTTATCTACCATCATACGCTTGTAAAATTCGAAAAAATACGATCCGGGATATGGCACATTTGTGTGATATACTGTCAAAAATGTTCGATTTGATCATACTTGTGTATTTTTTTTTCTCCTATTTGAAAGAATTCCCTTTTATGGATAAGCTGGTATTCGGTGGGGGTTACTTTAAAATGTTTTAAAAACGCTTTTCCAAAGCTGCTTTGTGAATTGAATCCGACCATTTTCGCAATTTCAAAAACCTTATAATCGGCCGATCCCAACAGTTCCGCTGCCTTTTTCAATCGTGCCAGGTTGATCAATTCGTTGGGGGTGAGGTCGGTTATGGCTTTGATCTTCCGGTACAGCGTAGGACGGCTCATGTACAGGGATTTGGCCAGTAAGTTTACATTCAGCGCGCTATTCTGAATATTCTCAAACAGGAAATCATTCAGCTTTTTAATAAAGTCTTCTTCCATATGGCAATCGTTTGTCAAGGTAAGTTTCTCCCGGGGTTGACCTGTGAGGTGCGCCTTAGCGTTTTGCCAAATTAGCAAGTTAATGCGCTCATGACAGGTCGTAATGGTTAAACAAGACCTGTCAGGTGCAACTGTACTTACCGATTGTGCAAGACCCAATGATGCACCTTACAGCTCGGCATCGGGACGGGCGAGCAAAAAACATTACCTGTTTATGATGAAATGGCTAATGTCATTCGTACATTTATTCAACAAAAGTAGCAGCGCCTTTTTTCAGGCTATGGCTCCTTTGTTGAAATTTATTGCACATTTGTTTGACCCTGGACCTTATACGATTGCCCGCATATATGTTAAAAAAAGCACATACACTGATTTGCTTCTTGCTGCTGTTCAATCTGGTGACATTTTCACAAACAGTCCCCATAAATTTCACCGCACTTACTTCCAAAGACGGACTTATATCCAATACCGTAAATGCTATTTTGAAGGACAGCCTGGGCATGATGTGGTTCGCTACGGATGATGGCCTGAATAAATTCGATGGCACCAATTTTACGGTGTACCGCAATCGCGCAGGCGACACAGCCAGTTTACGGTCAAATGAAGTGCTTGCTTTACATGAAGACAAAGCCGGTAATCTATGGATTGGCACCAGTGGTGGCGGATTGAGCCTGTACAACCGTCAGAAAGATAACTTCGCCAATTTTCCCGCCAATGCACCCTTTGAAGGCTTTTCCCGGAATGGCGTTATCAGAAGTATCTGCAGCGACTATCTCGGAAAAATTTGGATCGCCCAATTCGACGCGCTGTTTGTGCTGGATCCTGTTTCAAAAAAAATGGAAAAATTAAATCTGGGTACAAACACGAATAATTATTCCGGAAAAACAACTCTTTTTTGTGTTTTTGAAGACAGCAAACACCGGATGTGGGTTGGCACAGATCACGGGCTCTTCCTGTATAAAAGAACATCGGGATCGTTCAGGCAGTTTTCCCATGACGAAGCCAATACAAACAGTTTGGGTAACGATAAAGTAAAAGCAATTGCTGAAGACAAGAACGGCTACATTTGGCTTGGTACAGTAGATGGATTGTACAGGGTGGAACCCGACAGTACTGAATTTTCAATATACAGGTGTGCAGGCAGGTTCAGCGACAATGAGATCAATTGCATAGCTGCTGACCCGGAAGGACATTTGTGGATAGGTACATCGCAGGGTTTGAACAAATTGAACCCACTTACCAATGCAGTGCACATATTTGTTCCGGAATTGGGTAAACCGCATAGCTTAACCAATAAATACATTAAAACTGTTTACATCGACAACCAGGGCATCTATTGGTTTGGAACATTTCGTGGCGGCATCAATAAATACGACAAGAACCTCAATCTGTTTAACCTTAAATTCAGCCATGCGTTTAATGAGAACAGCAACGGCCCTTCTATTTTCACAGCATTCGCCGAAAACAGGAATGGCAATATCTTTATAGGCACAGATGGCAGTGGTTTGTTCGAATTCAACCGCAAAACAGAACAGTTGCGGTCCATTGATATTCCGCTACAAGACAAAACCGCCCATCCCCCTTCTATTCTGACGATGTGCCTGACGCATAATAACAAATTATTTATTGGAACCTATGCAAAAGGAGTGATCATACTCAATGCGGCAACAGGCAATATGGAGCATGTACAAAAAGGCCCGGGCCTGTACGACCTGAACAGCAATGATATTTTTTGTTTAAAAGAAGATAGCAAAGGCGCTGTGTGGATTGGCACCAATGGTGACGGGGTGAATGTGATGCTCAATAACAAAGTAACCGTAAAGTACACGCCCAGGCCTAACGGCGCCAATGAAGTGCAATTGCCACTCAATGGATATATAAGGGCCATCGAGGAAGATAGAGATGGAAATATCTGGATAGGTTCTCATGGCTCAGGACTGGCTATATTTCAGCCGGTCACCCGTACCTTTACGGTATATACCAAAGACAACAGCCAGTTGCCAAGCGACAAAGTACAATGCATTTTATGCGACAGCCAGGGAAGGATATGGGTGGGTACTTATGGTGTAGGTTTGATCCTGTTCGATAAAACAACAAAACAGTTTATTTCCTTTTCTGAAAAAGATGGATTACAAAACACGACCGTTTATCAGATAGTAGAAGATCTGCAAGGCCGCATATGGCTTTCTACCAATACCGGCATCAGCAGCTTCGACCCAAAAACAAAAAGCTTCCGCAACTTCAACAACCAG
>DASUVL010000924.1:0-4632 GCA_036379015.1 Niastella sp. | reverse complement strand
AGAATCAGATCATGTTAAGCTTTCTTGGCCAGTGCTGCCGGTTTCTGGGGAGTTGTTGTTCCAGCTTTTGGAGCAGGAGTGGCTTCACCCAGCGGTTTGTCTTTGGCAAAGTCTACCAGGATCGGCGCTGCTACAAAGATTGATGAATACGTACCGGTTACAACACCTATCAACATCGCAAAAGCGAATCCTTTTGTTACCTCGCCACCTACCAGGAACAGGATCAGGATGGTAAGGAACACGGTGAGCGACGTCATTACAGTACGGCTCAGCGTATCGTTGATCGCTTTGTTGAGGATGACTGTTTTTTCTACATTATGCATGGTATGGCTGTACTCGCGAATACGGTCGTACACGATCACCGTATCGTTCATGGAGAAACCGATCACCGTCAATATAGCCGCAATAAAGTGCTGGTCAATTTCAAGCGGGAAGGGAACTACATCTTTCAGGAAAGAGAATACTGCCAGGGTAACCAACACGTCGTGTAGCAAGGCTATTACGGTACCAACAGAATATCTCCAGTCGCGGAAACGGAGGAAGATATAGATCGCAATGATCAGCATCGACCAGAACGTAGCCCATTTTGCACCTGTTAAAAGGTCATCAGAAATGGTTGGACTTACCTTATTACTACCCTCTATCACTCGGGTATTAAAATCCTGTTGGGTAATATCTGCACTTAAAAAAGGTTTCAAACCGGTATATAAAGTGGTTTGAACAGCTGAATCAACGCCCAAACCGGTTTCGCTGATGCGGTAATCGGTGGTAATATTCAGCTTATCGGCGCCGCCATATGTTTTAATAACAGGTGTGCTGCCAAATGTTTTTTCCAATGCATTCCGAACTTCTTCGGCATCCACTGATTTACCAAAGTTCACTACATAACTTCTACCACCGCTGAATTCAACCCCGTATCTGAAACCGTGGAAGAAAGAAGCCACACCCAGCAATAATACAACTGCTGAAATGGCATAAGCGACTTTACGGTACTCAATGAACTTGAACGCGGCGTGTTTGAATATGCGTTTTGATAAAGTGGTAAAGTAAGTGAAGTGCCTGTTCTTTTTCATGTAGAAATCGGTAATTAGGCGTGATACCAGGATACCGCAGAACAACGATAACAGGATACCGAGGATCTGGGTGGTAGCAAAACCTAATACAGGACCTAAACCATATATAAAAAGAATGATGGCTGTTAATAAGTTAGTGATATGCGCATCGAGTACCGGTGGTAAAGAGCGCTGGTAACCAGCTTTCACCGCCTGGGCATGCGTGCTGCCTTTTGACAGTTCTTCCTTGATACGTTCAAAGATGATTACGTTGGTGTCTACTGCCATACCAATGGTTAATACCAGAGCCGCAATACCGGGCGCTGTTAAGGTGGCGTTCAGGGCGCTTAATACGCCGATGGTAAACAACAAGTTCAGTATCAGGGCAATGTTGGCTACAATACCGGCGGTATTGTAATAAACCAGCATCAGAACAAATATTACGATAAACGAAATGGCAAAGGCCATCATACCGCCATTCACTGCATCTTCACCAAGGGTAGGCCCTACCACCTGCTCCTGAACAATTACGGCCGGGGCTTCCAGTTTACCCGCTTTCAGGATGTTGGCCAGGTCATTAGCTTCCTGAACAACCAATTGTTGATTTTTGCCACCTGAACCCATGGTGATGCGGGAGTTACCGCCATCAATCTTTTGAATTACGTTGGGCGCGCTGTAAACAATATCGTCCAATACAATAGCGATGGGTTTACCTACATTCTTTTCCGTTAAGCGAGCCCATGTTTTGGCGCCGCTTGGGTTCATGGCCATGGACACAGCCACTTCATTGGTAACCTGGTCAAATTCCTGACGGGCATCTTCAATGGCATCGCCTTCCAGGGTGGCGCCATCTTTACCAGGAATTGTTTTAATAGCATATAGTCTGAGGAAGTTGCTCAGCTTGCCATCATCATCACGTTCCTGTTTTCCATACAGGAATTTAATGTTAGCCGGAAAGCTGTTGCGTACAGCTGGAATGCTCAGGTATTTATTAACGGTTGCTGTATCGGCTAACAGGGCAAGACCCAAAGAAGGTGAGTAGCTTACTTTACCGGTTTGCTGATCTTGCTGCGGCGGAATGAATTTTATTTTGCTGGCCAGAATATTACGGCTGGCGGCTGAAGTATCTTTTTTGGTAGAATCTATATTACCGCTTGAATCAACCTTAAGATTAGATAAAGACAGGTAATCATCAAGCGCTTTAGAGGCATTCATTACCGGGTTACTCAATTCTTCCAGTGTATACACTTCCCAGAATTGCAGGTTAGCGGTTGATTGCAGGTATTTACGCACCCTTTCCGGATCGCTGGCGCCTGCCAGTTCAACGGTGATGATACCTTTATTTTCATCAAGGCTGATGTTGGGCTGGGCAACACCGAATTGGTCGATACGTTCGCGCAAAACCTGGAAAGTCTGCCTCATGCCCGCATTGGCCTGTTCGTGTATGTAGCTTAAAATTTTGCTATCAGAAGCGAGTCCACTCAGTTTGTTGTTTGAATTGGCAAACAGGGGGGCCAGTTTAGCGCCCGGGTTCTGTTGGCTGTAGGCGGCGGCAAACAGATCGATAAAATTCTGATCACTGGTGAGTTTTCTTCTTTGTGCTTCGGCGATCGCTTTCAGTAACTGCGGATCTTTAGAATTATTAGCCAGGCCTTTAATCAGACCATCGAGGGCTATATCCATCGTTACGTTAATACCACCTTGCAAGTCAAGACCCAACAACAGCTCGCTTTCTTTGGCTTTCTGATAGGTTTGACCCCACCAGGTAATTTTTTTATCTCTTGAAGCAGTCAGCAAGCTATCGTAATAAGCGTCGCGTGCGTTGTCCACGGTATCCTTATAATAGGCCCGGGCTTCGGTGTTGGTGGGGTACTTCTGGGCAGGAGTAAGGGAATAGGTCCGCTTAACATAAGCATCTGCTTTTTTACCAATTTCTTTTTCGTGCTGGTTAACAAACCAGGTGAACGAAAGCTGGTATAAAGAGATCAGTATCAACAGACCTGCAAAAATGCTAACCAGTGCTCTCATTGGATTGTGTCATTTATTTTTTTAGAGTTGGCAAAGATAGTGTTTTCGATCAGATTCAGAAGGGTTACGGGTTACAACTTACAGCGCTTGCCCCGATTTATCGGGGTTTCGCGGCGTTTCGGGCCTCAAAGTAACCTTTCGTATCTAATAAATGACTTATTTGGGGGGAGAAAGGTATTAGTTGCCAGTTACCGGATGCCGGTTTCCGGGGGCTAAATGCCGATTTCCCGGAAATTCAGGTCCAATTTCCGATTTCCGGATACCGATGAACTGGTAGCCGGTAACTGGTAACCGGTTACCAGAAATTTTAGATATTTTGCAATTTCTATAAGTTTTAGTCCATTAAAGCCCGGTAACCTGAATTGGGCAACCCGTAACGGCCTTCCAGTTTTTCAATTTTCAAATTTTTACCCGGGAGCATTTTCAAATCAGCACTTTTACACATTTACTGTACTTTTGCGGCACAAAAAAACTATCAACTAATAAATAGTATGCAACTTTCATCCCGTTTACAGTTATTCAACGAGCCTGAAACCTTGAAGATGGCTAAGTTGGGCCGTGAATTGCGCGCCAAAGGAATTGATGTGATCGACCTGAGCCTGGGCGAACCTGATTTTGATACGCCTGAGCATATTAAAGAGGCTGCCAAGAAGGCAATTGATGAAAACTGGAGCCACTATACACCAGTAGCCGGTTATCCTGAATTGCGTGAAGCGGTTTGTACTAAGCTGAAGCGTGATAACAACCTGTCATATAAGCCCGAAAATATTATTGCTTCTACCGGCGCCAAGCACAGCCTTGCAAATGCCGTATTTGCTACCGTTAGCAAAGGCGATGAAGTAGTTATTCCCACACCTTACTGGGTTACGTATTCTGAGATCGTAAAACTGGGTGAAGGTGTTGTGAAACTGGTTTCTACTTCTATTGAGAACAAGTACAAGATGACGCCGAAAGAACTGGAAGCAGCGCTTTCTGATAAAACAAGGTTGTTCATCTTCTCTTCTCCCTGTAACCCCAGCGGCAGCGTTTACAGCAAACAGGAGCTGGAAGGCCTGGCTAAAGTGTTCGCTAAGTATCCCAACTGTTATATTCTGTCTGACGAAATTTATGAGTACATCAATTTCGTGGGCAAACACGAGAGCATTGCGCAGTTCGAAGAACTGAAAGACCGTGTAATTGTGTTGAACGGTTTAAGTAAAGGTTTTGCCATGACCGGTTACCGGTTAGGTTACCTGGCCGCTCATCCTGATGTGATCAAGGCCTGCGAGAAATTACAGGGCCAGTTCACCAGCGGTACCAACAGTATTACCCAACGTGCTGCCATTACGGCTTTAACCACCGACCTGAAGCCATCGATGGAAATGACGAAAGAATTTGAGCGTCGTAAAAAGCGGGTCATTGAAATTATGAAGGGCATTCCTGAGTTGAAATTCCCTGAGCCAGATGGTGCATTCTACGTATTCCCCACCGTTAGCGCTTTCTTTGGAAAAAGCGATGGAGAGGAAACCATTAAAGATGCCGATGACCTGTGTATGTACCTGCTGAACAAAGC
>DASUVL010000923.1:0-4946 GCA_036379015.1 Niastella sp. | reverse complement strand
GCCATCCTTTTCATCTTTCAATAAAATACCCATTTGCTGTAATTGCAGGCGGATCTTATCTGATGTAGCGTAGTCTTTTTTTGCCTTGGCTTCTTTGCGTATTTCTATCAGCAGTCCAATCACTCCTTCCAGTTTGCCGTCTTCTTTCTCTGCATCGCCAGCAAGCCCGAGTATGTCTTCAACATATTTTTTAAAATATTGCTGAAGCAGTTGCATGGTGCCGGCGCTCAATGCATCGGGTGAAATATGTTTATCCTTTATTGAATTGATCACCGGCACCAGCTCAAACATATTGGCCAGCACTTTGGCGGTATTGAAATCATCATTCATGAATTCATCCATCTCTAGCAACAGATTCTTTATTTTTTCATCCATTTCAGGATTGGCGGCTTCTGGTTTCAGTGTGCTTACATCCAACTTCTGCAACACTTCATACGCTTCCCACAACCGCTTTAATCCTTTTTCAGATGCCTGTAACGCCTCGTTACTGAAATCGAGCGTACTGCGGTAATGCGTTTGTAAAATAAAAAAGCGAATGGTTTGACCGGTATAGGCTTTTTCGAGCAGCGGATGTTCACCGTTGAACATTTCTGTTAACTTAATCACATTATTATAGCTCTTGCCCATTTTGCGGCCATTGATCGTGATCATGTTATTATGCAGCCAATACCGGGCAGGCACATGTTTATTGCAGATAGTACTTTGCGCTATTTCACTTTCATGATGCGGAAATTGCAGGTCCATACCACCGCCATGAATATCAAACTCGGCACCAAGGTATTTACTACTCATGGCAGAGCACTCAATATGCCAGCCGGGAAACCCTTCGCCCCACGGACTTACCCACCGCATAAGATGTTCAGCGGGCGCAGCCTTCCATAAGGCAAAATCCTGCTTGTTCTTTTTTTCTTCCTGTCCTTCCAGTTCACGGGTAGTCTCTAACAGATCATCCATTACACGTCCACTGAGCTTGCCATATGGATAATTCTCCGCATACTTTTTTACATCAAAATAAACCGAACCATTCATTTCATAGGCATACCCTTCTTCCATAATCTTTTTAATCATTTCAATCTGCTCTACAATATGACCGGTAGCGGTTGGTTCAATACTGGGATCAAGGTTGTTGAGCTGCTTCATGCCCCAATGGAACAGGTTGGTATACTTTTGAACCAGTTCCATGGGCTCCAGCTTTTCCAGTACGGCTTTCTTGGCAATTTTATCTTCAGCTTCACGTCCTTCTTCTTCAAAGTGACCGGCATCGGTAATATTGCGTACATACCGTACCTTATAACCCAGATGCATCAGGTACCGGAAAATTACATCGAACGTTACATACGGCCGCGCATGTCCCAGATGACTTTCACCGCTTACTGTGGGTCCGCACACGTATAGTCCCACATGGCCGGGCGTTATAGGAGTAAATACTTCTTTCTGCCTTGTATATGAATTCAGGACTTTCAGTTCATTCATAAAAAAACATTAAAAAATCAGTCTGATGATAGTTAAATTAAAAGCCGGTAAATGCAAAAGTAAATTTATCTCGCCAGAACGGCGCAATTGATACAACAGGATTGAAAAACGAAGAGAGTCATGGTGTAAATATAGTTATTTTTTGGGTTATTTAAGAGTACGAAGTCGGAGGTCAGAAGTATGAAGTCAGATGATTTCTCGGGTACAGAACTCAAATCTATTGGCTACCTCAACCTTCATACTTCGTACATCCTACTTCTTACTTCGGTTTTCCGACTTCCGACCACTGACTTCAGCCCCCTAACACCGAATTGCCACCAGTCTACTCCTCAGCCAATTTTAAATCGGCCACTACCGGGTAGTGATCGGACCAGGGAACCAAAAAGCGATTGTATTGCAGCACCTCGAATGCTTTATCGGACAAAATATAATCAATGCGCAGGGTAGGCGATACGGCGGTAAAACTGCGCCCGAGGCCGCAGCCTTTTCTAACAAACACATCCTGGCGGTTGCCTTTTATCCTGAAATAAGTATAAGAATTAGGCACATCATTAAAATCGCCGCAAATAATTTCCGGGTAGGGGCAGCTATCTAATTTGTTGCGCACGAGGTCGGCCTGAAAACCGCGGAAAGTATATCCCATCTTCAGCTTTTTTATAATTGACCGGGAGGCGGTAACCATGCTGTCATCGGCCGATTTAATGATCTCCAGGTTGCGGTAATCGTTCTTCTGAAATAATACCGATTGCAAATGTGTGGTATAAACCCGTACTCTTTTCCCATTTACCTGCACATCGACGCTAATGAGACTTTCAGCTGCCCGCAACTTTTCCGGATCGGGATACAATACGCGCTGGGTGTCAATGATGGGAAAGCGGGAGAAAATGGCTACACCTGCCTGAAAACGACCGCCACTGGCCTGCCCATAATCAATGACCCGGTAATAGTATGGATAATGAAGCTGTACAATAGCATTGGTATTGCTGTAGGCAAACGATTTTCCCAATTCCAAAAACTCCTGGAAACATATAATATCCGCATTCTGCTCTTTAATAAAAGCGATCATCTTTTTGCGGTAGTCCTTACGTTCTTTATCCTTTTTGTTATGTTCATCGAACCAGTGCACGTTCCAGGTTAAAACGCGTAGCGAGCCTTTTGGCTTTTCCTGTTTAAAGGAGGTGGCAAAATGAAGACCTACAAACACGCGGATATTTCCAAACCCGATAAGCAGGGCGAAGGCAGATAAAAGGGCCCATTTTGAGCGGAATATTAACCAGAATATCAGGAAGCATATTAAAATGATAAAAAGTACCGGGAACCCAAGTCCGAGCAGGGAGAAAACCCACCATTTAGAAGGATGCAGCCAGGCATTGGTGCAGGCTATCAGGAACAGACCTGCGATAACCGCGTTCAATACAATGCACAACCGCTTTGTAAAAGTTCTAGCAAACCGGGCCATATTTAAAATTACAATTCTTCATCTTCTGCGGCCCGTTTCAGAATGTCTTTTTCTTCATCGGTGAGAAAACGATAGCCTTGTTGATTGATTTTGTCTAATATTTCATCAATCCTTTTCTGGGTTATATTAGGTATCTTTTTATACGGTTGGGTTCCCTTTGCGTTGTAATGAAGGTCGGTCTTAGCGGTTTTCTTCCAGCTTTGCCGGTCGGGGTTGAACAGATTGCTTATCCAATCAAAGAAATTGTTCATCCAGTCGCTCCAGTCCCGCCCACGACGCATTTGATAAATAAATAAAAATCCAACGCCAGCGCCGGCCAGGTGGGCAAAGTGCCCCGGGGCGCTTTTATCAGTTGCTATGAGTGAAAAATCGATGATCACATAAAGTACTGTCAATATCCACAATGGAATGCCGCCATTGATCATGGGGAAAATGCGATAATCAGGCGACAGTGTAGTGGCGGCCACTGCAATGGCCATGATGCCTGCAGAAGCGCCCACCAGGGTAACAGCAGGGGCAAAAGGCACCAGTTTTGGAATCAGATTATAGCAGAGCAGAAAAAATAAACCTGCGCCAACACTGCCGTATATGAACAGCGGGATCAGCTTTTTATTACCGGTGAGATCCTGGAATATATACCCGAAAGCCCATAACCACAATGCATTTCCCAGAATTTCCCAGGGATTACTATGCATGAACATAAAGGATAACAGCGTCCACGGACGGGTCATCATTTTTTCAATATCAGCGGGTATCACCAACCAGTTGAAGATATTCTTGTCGTAGGCGGCCAGGTCCTTATCAGCGATATTATAAACGAGCCATATGAATTTAAAAACGCAGAAGATTATGACTAATATGCCAACTAACATGACCAGGGAATTGCCGTCCTGGCCCAATCCAATCTTTTTCCTATACTTATCTTCTCTTAGCACGGAATAAATTTTAGTGAATTTACAAAATCCTGCAACTCCCCCGCTGCGCCTTCGCGATGCTTCGATGGAGCAAGGCCTTCGGTAAGGCCCCGACTCGTCGGGGCTCAGGACTTATAACGCTCAGTGCTCAATATACTCGATAATTTAACAGATAAAGGGCTGTTAAAGTTGTATAGGATCAATAAAAGGTGCGCCGGTTCGATTTATTCATGGTCATAACTAAAATTAATCCAACCAGGGCGCCGCCTATGTGGGCAAAATGGGCGACATTATCGCCGTACGAGGGATTAATACCGCCGAACAGATCAAGCAAAAAATAACCGATTACAACATATTTTGCTTTTACAGGAACCGGAATAAGGAAGATATACATGGGTGCGTTGGGAAAAAGATAGGCAAAGGCGGCCATCACGCCATTGATCGCTCCCGAAGCGCCTACAACACTCGTATTAAATATAATCCGGCCGCGGGCTATGTATTCGTCCTCTACAATTGCTCCACTGGAGAATTTATCCATCAGCAAATTCATTTGTACAGTCATAACCCCCAGCTGTACCAAGGCTGCGCCCAGGCCGCAGATCAAATAAAATATCAGGAACCGTTTACTGCCCCAAACGTCTTCGAGCGTAGATCCGAACATCCACAGTACAAGCATGTTCATCAGAATGTGCATGGGCGCCAGGCTATGCATAAACATATACGACACCAGCTGCCAGATGCCAAAATCAGGATGCTTATAAAAGTGTAAGGAAAGAAGTTCTATAAATCGTCCTCCAAAGGTTATTTCAGCCAGCCACACCAACGCATTTATGATAACCAGGTTCTTTATTACCGGTGGAATACCCTGAAAACCCCGCATTCGAAAATCTGCCATTCTACTAAGTTTATTACGTGAATTTCGGTATGTTTCTTTGAATATGGGATACCAATATTGTTATTTTTGACACGGACTGATGTTATTTCCGCAATCTCAATTGAACTACATTCTCAATATGATGTGTGTGCGGGAACATATCTACCGGTTGCACATGGGTCACTTCATATTTTTCATCGAGCAAATTAAGATCCCTTGCCTGGGT
>DASUVL010000922.1:0-2703 GCA_036379015.1 Niastella sp. | reverse complement strand
TCCCGGCCAAACAACACCCGCAAGTCATGCTTCGCCTTTTCCAATGGTTGCTTTTCTTTTGTAGTGAGCTGTTTACCCGCCCGGTTAATGTAGAAATTAAGCATTGACATGGCTGATTGAAATGGGGTGCCTTTTCTTCTTTTACTTTTTTCGGCCGATCGTTTTAATGACCGGGCAATTTTCTTTGGGTCCTTTGATTGAAATACACCCGATTCCAGATCCAGTGCATCACTGGTTTGCATAACCCGGCGTGACCATTTTTTCTTTGGCGCTGATTTCCTGGCTATCGCTTGTCGCTTCGTTGCACGCTGCCGTACCCTTGTCGTCTTTTTCGTTTTCGCGGAAGCTGCTTTTGCCATATAAATAGTTTACTAAACATGATGCAAGCTTAATACCAGCCACCAACGCAGTAATAATATCTGCCATTCATTTTTTTAACTGACCATAAACACCTTTTTGTAAATTTAAGAATGACAATAAATCATTTCCAGGTAGCCCTGATTTGTTTAATCCTGTCTACTTTGCTTATTTCCTTCCCATCCATGGCGCAAACAAAAAGCGCCACTGAAAAAAGCGCTGCGCCAAGAAAATACCAACCCGGCGAACATTATCGTTACCGGCTTACAACGGACGTTGTTCATAACGATGTATGGCAATCGAAAATAATTGCTATTTGTGAATTACAGGTGGTTACCGACAGCAATGGGATCCCATATGACGAGATCCACTGGATCTCAAAAAAAGAGATCACCACAAAAGACAGTACAGATCATACCGCTGAAGCCCGGCAGGTGAAACCATACCGAGTATCATTACATCCAAACGGACAAGTGGATTTACCTAAAATTGAGATCGCCAGTATGACGGGCGAAATAACCGACTTCAATACGTTTATGGTGGCAATAAGCCCTAAACTGGGCATGACCACTCTAAAAAAGAAAGGGGATGTATATGTTCATAAAGAGGTGGTAAAAGGAGATTTCTCCAATGGTAAAGACATTATACTGGGCAATGATTGCCTGGCGGTGCAGGCAACACTGAAAGAAGTGACCAATAAAAATATAATGATTGAAACCAGCTTTTTACCACCAGCAGATACCTGTCTGTCATTTTTAACAGCCGATATGACGAAACCGGTAACGCCAGATACGCTGAACAACTTTCAGATGGTTAGGCCATTTGCCAGTAAGCGCTACAATGTCATGTACGGAAATGAATATTTTATCATAAACGGTTCCATTCAAAAAAAGGATGGTAAACTTACCCAGGCCACCATGTTTAACCGCCTTAGCTTAAAAATAAAATTGTACTGTGACGAGCAGTATGCAAAATGCCAGTCAACCATGCCTTTTAATATTGTACGAAACCTGCAACTGGAATTATTGCAATAAAGATTAAACAAAAGTTATTCAGCCTGGCGTAGGAGGCCCGCAAGTTTTATGGGAGGCTCAAAATAAAAAACCCCGGTTTTACCCGGGGCTCGTGATATTTTTTTCCCTTTTTACATTTAGGTATCTGGCTTTCTTATTCACCACCCATCTAAAGAGTGTTTTTTGCCAGAAGGAAAAAATTATCGCTCGTAGTAATTATTAAAAATCCTGTGCCAGCGTTTTACACGCTTATCGTAAATACCAATCAGCCAATTGAGTAGCTATCAGCCCAAAACGGGTGCTAGTGTAGAATTATTTCTTCAATTTGATCATCCCTTCAACAAATGATCAGTTCCCCACCAAGCTTACGTAGCTTTATTGCAGTAAAACAGCCAGTTACATATTTTTAGGGTGGCACAGGTTTTTGAAATACTACTACAGCTCGTAATTAGTACCAGATTGGTATTCAACGCTCGCTGATAAATTTTTTCATTTAAAAACTTGTTTATGGAAACGAAACCTTCAGAAATGACAACCTTGACCGCAGTATTGGAAAAATTAAGACAACAACATAACGATAATGAATTTACCATTAAAAATGATGGATTTACAAATACCAATGGTAAATTCTATAAACCTGAAGAATTAACCATTATCAAAACATACCGTTTTGAAGGCGCCTCCGACCCGGCTGATTCTTCAATTGTTTACCTGATACAGGCGAATGATGGCACAATGGGTTACAGTATGGATGCCTATGGCGCGTATACCACGCACGAAGAAGATAATTATGACGACTTCATAAAAAGGATCCCGGTACAGGAACGTGATGAGCAAGCCATCTTTTCGTAACTACCTGTGAAAATAATTAGTATACGTTGAACCGTCCGTTTATTTTTTTAACCTAAAAATACAGGCATGGAAGAATTGCAAATAAAAACACTGGAGATATCGGTAAGTGGCAAAACTATCCCCTGTCAGATCAAGGAAAGGGATTTTGGCGATTTGATCGTATTCGATGTGTATTCGGAAGACAATTACCTATTCACCCTTACACAACAGGGTGATGTGCTATTTAACGAATATGAAATGGGGCATCAAAAAACAATTATGGATCCACGTCAGTTAAATGAGATAATAGAAATGGTAAAAGAAAAAATTGAAACCGATCCAAATTGACCCCTAACCCCAAACCTGTAGAATTCCTCTACACCTGTAAAGGAAGATAACGATTTTATGCCTGCTAAGAAGGCCTGCTACTTCTTACTAAACTGTTAAAATATCCCAAAACATATAACGGTTACAAATTGCATGTAACTTCATGCTTCTAATA
>DASUVL010000921.1:0-17756 GCA_036379015.1 Niastella sp. | reverse complement strand
TTGGTTTCCCTGTACAGGATGAACAGGTTGCGCGCCACGAACGAAATACTGGCCGCCTGGATCTTTGCCAATTTGATCTTACTAACCGGAATATTATATGATAAAATAACCTGACGCAGTTTAATGAAGCTGCCATCATGTAAGAACAGTTCAGAATATACTTTGTAGTTATCGTAGTAGTTACGTAAAACGCCGCCGGCCTGGGTAATGGTGGTATCGTACACAGCGCCAGTTTGATCAACACCTTTCAAATTCAATCCTTTATCGCGGCCGGGCAAAGTACTTTTTAACTTACCCATACGGGTGGCATACAGTTCGAAGATGGAAAATATTTTGTTACCGAATTTCCCATCCAGCAAAATATTCAGCGAAAAATCCTTGTACCTGAATTCATTGGTAAGACCCATGGTATAAGGCGCTACGCTGTTACCCAATGGCATTGGGTCGCTCATAACAGGCAGGTAAGTCTTTCTGTTAAATACAACGTTGCCCTGTGCATCTCGCACCATTCGGGTACCCATAATAGTACCATATGGCTGACCTTCAATATGATTGAGGGTTGCCCAACCGTTTACTGTTTGGGCAATCTGAACAGATCTTAATCCGGGCGCCAACTCTACTACCTTACTTTCGTTATAGGCCAAATTGTAGCTTACGTTCCAGCTAAAGTTGGCGGTTCGTACAGGCTTTCCGGTTAATAACAACTCAACCCCTTTATTTCTTAATTCACCCACGTTCAATATTACCGTGTTAAATCCTGAGGTGGGGGAAATCGTTGTTTTTACAATATCATTGGTAGTTTGCCGGTTATAATAGGTAAAGTCGATGCCCAACCGGTTACCCAGCGTTTGCAAATCAATGCCTGCTTCATAGGTAGTTGACGTGTATGGTTTAAGGTTGGGATTTGAAATGGCGTTCTGCAATGTTGCCGGATCCAATGTTACGTTCATTAAGGGTTGACCGCCGCTGGCCACATTGCTATATGTTAAATTAATAGCATAGGGATCGGGCGCACCACCACCTACCTGTGCCCACGAAGCTCTTACTTTAGCCAGATCAATAAAGCCTGGCATGTTGAAGGCATCTGATAAGATCACGCTACCACCAACACTCGGGTAAAATATATGGTTATTTTTTGTGCTTAATGTAGAAAACCAGTCTTCACGACCTGTAAATGTCAAATAAACAAGGCCTTTATAATCAAGGTCAAACGAGCCAAACACCGAATTGGTGGTTGAGCGGCCAGTAAAAGGCCGGGTTACTGATTGGGCCAGGTTGGAGAAACTATAAAAATAAGGAGCGATAAAATTTTTACCGGTTAAATTCAATTCCCTGTTCTGGTATTTCCTGTTATTGACACCCACCAGCGCATTCAGTCCAAAATGCTGTGCAAACTTCGTTCTGTAGTTGACGGTAACCATACCGTTTGTTTCAGACAGATCCGATTTCAACCCCGCATATTCACCGGCCGGCGTATATGCGGTGCCGGTTGGCATAATGTTCACATAATTATAATTATAAAAGTCCCTGCTCACGGTTCCTTTAAACACCAGGTTTTTAAGCAACTCATAGGAAATAGATGCCTGTCCTATAAACCGGTTCTTGGTGTCGTCTTCCTTCCACTTGTTCATTACAAAATATCCGTTCGAAGCAATAGTCGCATCATTCCATACACTTTCATTACCGGCAGAGTCGTAACCGGGATTCAACCAGCGAACATCGGTTGTGGTGGAAATTTCCAGTGGGGTCCAGTTAGGATTACCCAACGCATCACCGGCGCCGGTACGATTGCGCCCCTGCTCCAGGGTGTATTGCGCCAATGCCTCAAAACTTAATTTGCTGCTGAGCTTACCATTCAAAGAAAGGTTGGCTGTTTTACGCTTGTAGCTAGTGTTTGGTAAAATTCCGTTGCTGGTTAAATTGGCTAAAGAAAACCGATATTGCAAGGCCTCACTGCCACCCGAAAAAGCCAGGCTATTGGTGAAAGAATTTCCGGTTTGATAAAAATTTTTAATATTGTCTTTCTGGGCAGCATAAGGATGCATTTGTCCATCTACGGCCATAAAAGTGGTGGAAGGATCAATAGGCGCACCCCATGATTTTCTGCCCGATTGCTGTGCATCGCCAAGGTTTTGAGGAGCAGTACCATTTAACCCCTGGCCATACTCAAATTGAAAATCGGGAGTGACAGCCACATTTTCTCTTGTATACGTTGAGTTATATTCAACACCAATACCTTTTTGCGCCCGCCCTTTTTTAGTGGTTATCAGGATAACACCATTACTGGCGCGTGATCCATACAGGGCAGCGGCCGTACCACCTTTTAATACAGTTATCGACTCAATATCGTCGGGATTTATACCTGCAATGCCATCGCCTTTATCAACGTTGCTGGTTATACCGTTCACCGTTGGCGCACCGCCCGGGACTGTATTATCAAGAGGCATACCGTTGATCACATATAATGGTTGGTTGTCGCCGATCATAGAGCCATTACCACGAATAGTAACCCGGCTTGAACCACCAGGACCGGTTGATAACCCGGCCGCATTCACACCCGCAACTTTACCGGAAAGCGCATTCGCAATATTATTTTCACGAGCCTGGGTAAATTCACTGCCCTTTACTTCAGAAACCGCATAGGAAACCGCCTTACGATCTTTCTTAACTCCCAATGCCGTTACCACTACATTATCCAGCATATCAGCGCCGCCCGCTTTTAATACTATGGTGATGGATGTTTGACCGGGCTCAATGGTGAATTGTTTTTTCTCATAGCCAACGGAGGTAACAGTTAACTGAAAAGGTTTGGAACCGATGCCGGCGGGTATGTTCAATGTAAAGTTACCCTTGGGGTCGGTTGTGGTAGAAGACTCACTTCTGTTGGATACCAGGCTTACTGTGGCATTGGGAATACCCGCCTGGTCGGCCTCATTTTTTACCACACCTTTTAATTGAGCAGATTGTGCTAAGCCAGAGAGAGCAAATAGCAGCTGAAAACATAGCAGCAGGCTGCCTGATGCAATGAGTTTGACTCGTTTCATAAGCGTTTGTGTTGAGTAGAAATGTTATGGTTACGTTGCGAATTCTGACTCAATTTAATAACAAAAAAGAAATAATTGCAAATTATTTGCAATTAAAATAATAATTCTTGCAAATAGTTACACCGGAGGATTTCGTAATACATAATATAGAACAAAGTATCAACTAGGCATTTTATCATTGATTATCAATGAATAATAAGAAAACAAAATAAATAATCGGAAATTGCAACATTTCAAAATTGGCCTTGCAAAATATTTGCAATTATTGTATTATTGCAAAGATTGCATAAATAGAAGTTTGTAAATCTTTTTGTATGAAATGTCTGGTAGAAAAATAAAATCAGGCAACCTTTTGAAGAAGCATTTTATTTCGATGTAAATATTGAATTTTGTCAATTGGAGGAAGGACCTAATCCAAATAATGTTTCAACAGTTTATGGCAAATAATAATCAAAATACGCCGGCGCCGATTGCCTTGCAAAAGAAAGAAAGGAAAAAGCTGATCACCAAACAGGTGAACATCCATACCCGTTTAATGTTTACTGACCTGGTTAAACTGATAGATGTATCGGAAGACACCATCCGGCGCGACGTAAATGAACTGGCTGAAGAAGGTCAGGTAATCCGGATCAAAGGAGGCGTTATGTCGGCCGCCTATCATATTGGTCACGAATCGCAAACATATTCCCAGCAAAATAAAGAGATCATTGCCGATAAAACCTTGCAATTACTGAAAGAGGATATGATCGTGTTGATCGGCGGTGGCACCACCATTAGAGAGTTTATTAAAAGGATCCCCCCTACTTTACGAGCTACTTTTATTACAGTCAATGTGCTAACTGCTGTTGAACTGCTTGATAAACCAATGATCAAAACCATAATGATCGGCGGACAAATTTCTACCTATAGTCAAATGACCGTTAGCGGGGAAGTCTTTCAATACCTCAGTAACATCAAAGCCGATCTGTGCATTTTAGGTATCAATGCTATTGATTCCAACAGTGGACTTACCGATTCTGACTGGGAAACCATCCAGGTTAAAAAAGCCATGATCAACGCAGCGGAAAAGGTAGCTGTACTTACTATTTCCGAAAAACTCAATTCGGTGATGCAGATGAAAATTGCCGATGTAAACGAGATCAACTATTTAATTACAGAACTTCCCCCCGACAACGAGGAGTTGCAGGCTTACAAAGCCAAAAATCTCACTATTTTATAAGTAGGCATGCGATATTGGTCTGATGTTTGTCAACATCATTCAGTCACCAGCACACCGGCTGGTGATATACATATACCCCTATAACATAGGATTTTTACGATTGTGCGATCCTGAATAAACAGTTTGATTCTCCTAAGCCAATAAGTGGATAACTATTTACGACTGGTTACCATCGGTTAATGAAACGATAATATCATTTTAGCGTATATTGCACACTGTTAATAATTTAGTGTAGGCATTACACTTGTTTTTAACAGGATACAACAGTTGTTAGGATTAACTTGTCCCAAACCGTAAGGCCGGATCGCATACAACATCCGGCTTTACAAACTCTCCTTAATCAAAACCGCAGCACCTTTTACTGTACAGGCATTTTGCCGTATTTACCCCTTTTTTATTGCACTCAACTATTCTACACCGTTATTGGTGATTAAATTATATTAACCACATATACCAGAACCTTTCCTTATTATAAAATAAACAACCCAAAAGGCACTTTCTTATGAAAAAAATTCTATTACTGCACCTGTTAACAGGTTTATGCTGCTGCGCGTTTACACAAAAAACAGTTTACATTCCAAATGCTTTCACTACCGACCCTGCGTTAAGAACCTGGTCGTGGGATAAATCGTATCAATCAACCAACTTCGTATTATTCTGGGGCAATGTGGTAGGAACCAATCCGGCCACTTATTCCGATGCCAACCTTCGTTTCAATCCACAGTCGGTATGTGATACATTGGAAAAGATCTATACAAAATATATTTCCGATATAGGTTTTTGTTCCGATGTGGCCACTAAAAACCTGGGCAAGTACAAACTCATTATTGTAATGAATGATACCTGGGGCATTGCGGGGGAGCCGAGTGGCTGGGCATTTGGCGGAACCTATGAGGGGGTTATTGGCGCCATGTGGGTACATCCCAATGCCACCCGCGATGGCGGTGTTACCAGTCACGAGCTGGCACACTCGCTGCAAGGCATGATTGGCATACAGGAAAACCCAACCCGTGGCGGCGGGTTTGGCTCTGATATAGCTGGCTTTTTCTGGGAATGCCACGCCAACTTTATGCGTGCGCAAATGTATCCCCGATTTGCCGGTGACGATTTGCCCCGCTGGATGGGCACCAGCATGTTTCACTGGAGCTCAACCCGTCATCACTACACTAATTTTAAGCTGTTGTTCTATATGCAGCAATTAGACGGCATCGCAATGGTTAACCGGTTGTGGAAAGAATCGGTTGCCCAGGAACACCCGCTGATCACATACCGGCGTTTGAAAGGCTATACGCAGGCTCAATTGAATGATTTTGTGTACGACTATGCCAAACACGAAGTAACCAGTGATTATACCGTAAATAATTACGGCGCTATTATTCGCCAGGTAAAACAACAACTCAAAAACAATGAGCCACATTATAACTGGCGGTTACATACTGTCCTAAAACAGGTCAATGCAACCACTGGACGATACATAGTTCCTGATGCATTTGCGCCACAGGATTATGGGTATAATATCATTCCGCTGTATACAACCTGTTCATACCGCACGGTACATATAAAATTTAAAGGTCATAATGAAGTAAACAGCACTGCCGGCTGGCGGTACGGTTTTGTGGCCGTAAAAGCTGATGGCGTTACGGTACGGTACGGTAATGTGTATGCAGATAATGAAAGGGAAGTCAACTTTCAATTGAGTGCAGATGAAACTCAACTATACCTGGTAGTAATGGGCGCCCCCTCTACACATACGTCTTATGTATGGGAACCGGGCTGGCCTAAAATAAAAAGATATCCGTATGAACTCCGTATCGAAAATGCCATGCCCGAAGGCTATCAACCAACTTTCCGTTCGCAATACAAAGTAAACGGACGTATTCATGCAAACGGCGGCGGCTGGGTAGCCAATTCGTCTACGGTTGCCAGTACAGTATATGTTGGACCGAAAGCCATTGTTCGCGGCAATTCCAATATCTCGGGTAATGTTCGCATTGATGGTACGGCCTGGGTAGAAAATGCAACGGTGCGCGATAATGTGATCATTGATGGTAATGCAAATGTGTGGGGTGGCACATATTCAGGAAATGTACAGATTACCGACAATGCAGTACTGAATATGGTTACTGCTTCGGGTAGCGTAATTGCAAAAGATGATGTCATGACCTGGGATCAAACCTTCGGCAACGCTGTTGTGATTGGTGGAGATGCTGAACCGGGAAATTGTTCAACCAATGGAGTTTACCTCCAGTTTCCGCATGGCAATAATGGCCGGAGTGTTTGCGATGGGAAAGGCGCCACCGATGCCAGCAACGTTGATGTAAATGCAGTTATAACGGCATTTACCGATGCGCAAATGAATTTCGCCAGTCCCATTGGTTGTTCGGGGGATGTGTTGTCAATCGGCGACAAACCGGTAACCCCGGCAAAACCGGGCAACACCACGCCTGCCGTAATCGTTTATCCCAATCCGGCAGCCACTTCATTTACCATAAAGCTGAATAATTTCAATACAACCGATAATGCGTTGTTGCGGTTGGTTGATATGCAAGGTCGGGAAGTGTTAAAGCGGGATATTAAAACAGCGCGTTCCATAACAATAAACACTACTGAGGGAATAAGAAAAGGAACCTATTTCATACAAGTGATCTCAGGAAAAAACGAGTATATGAATAAGGTAGTTGTAACAGAGTAAAAGAATGAGAAATAAGGAATGAAGAATGAGAAATTAATAAGTCACCATTTACTTTTTAATTTCTTATTCTTTATTTTTCATTCTTCATTTTCTCCGTCCTCTTCATCTTCCCCATCAAGTTTCAATGGATTCGGTTGTCCGATCAAAGCAACTGCTTCCTCTTTCGGTAACTCCTGAACGGCCCGCAATTTCTTTTCAATAGCTCGTGATCGTACACCCGCCTGTTCTATCACATTGCTGGCCTCCTGCAGTTTCTTCTGTGTTTTTTCCAATATGCCGCCGAAGTTGCCGAACTCTGTCTTAACCGCACCCAGCAATTGCCATACTTCTCCCGATCTTTTTTCAATGGCCAGTGTTCTGAAACCCATCTGCAAACTATTCAGCAAAGCCGATAAAGTGGTAGGCCCGGTAATAATGATCTTATGTTCCCGTTGCAGGGATTCAAACAAACCAGGTGTACGCAACACTTCTGCATACAGGCTTTCAAAAGGTAAAAACAAAATGGCAAAATCGGTTGTATTAGGCGGGTCAACATATTTACTACTGATGTCCACAGCACATTTCCTGATGCCTTTTACAAAACTCTTTCTGCACTCTTCAATCAGCTCGGGTACGACCTGGTCATATGCATCCATCAATGCTTCAAAATCTTCTTTGGGGAATTTTGAATCGATGGGCAACCATACGGGTTTATCTTTATCACCACGGCCCGGGAGTTTTATGGCAAATTCCACCAGGGCATTAGACCCTTCTTTTGTTTTTACATTCCGTCCATATTGATCTATTGTCAGGATCTGCTCCAGGATACTTTCTAACTGGTACTCGCCCAACACCCCTCTTGATTTTACGTTAGTGAGCACTCTTTTCAAATCGCCTACACCGGTTGCCAGCTGTTGCATATCGCCCAGTCCTTTATGAACTGCTTCCAACCGCTCACTCACGAGTTTAAACGATTCCCCCAACCGGATCTCCAGTGTCTTTTGTAATTTTTCATCTACTGTAGCCCGCATTTCATCGAGCTTGCGTTCATTGCCGGTTTGCATGTCGGCCATCTTCTTCTCCAGCGTTTCCCGCATCTGATCGAGCCGGGCGGAGGTAGCATTATTTTGTTCGCTCTGTTTATTCAATAATGCAAAAAAATTATCCTTTTGAACAGTACTGGCATTCGCCATAGTTTGTGTAATGAGCTCACCAAAATTCTTAAGCGAAGCAGCCAATTCAGCTCGTATCCGTTGTGTATTGTCACCACTTTCCTGCCGGTTGGTCACCATCTCCTGTTTTACCCCTGTTTCTATTCTGGCAATTTCAGTTAACAGACTATCCATTTTATATTTCATGGCCATCCAGTCGGTATTGTTCTTACCAGCCATGGCTTTAAAGGCAAATACCATGGTAATAATGCTTACCAATAAAAGAATGGCAAGCAAGGCTATAAAAGTTGTTTCCATGTCAATGGTATTGTTAGCAAATACGTTCAAACAGCGATCAATTTAAGGAATTGGGCAGAAAGGGCAGAAAATAAAAAAGCCCCGATAAGACTATCGGGGCATACTCTCAACACTTAATATTAACTTATTTTACATCCCAGAACACCTTCGTGGTTGCATTATCACTCGATTTCACTGCTGCATAATTAACTGCATTCAATGAAACCTCCGTACCGGGATATAACAACCGGTTAGGCGGATTGGGTGATAATACCGATGACACGTCGGTTGGGAAATTTAATACAGGTAATTTGGTACGGCGATATTCGGCCCATGCCTGGTGTGCCTGAACAACTCCGAAATCGATCCATTTCTGGGTGGCGATCTTTTCAAGGTTATTGGTTCCGTATGCCACTATCGGTTTTAACAGGTAAGCGGCAATAGCTGCATCTGTAGGCATGGGTTCTTTAACACCATAATAATTCGCATCTTTCTTCGCACTGTTGTTATTTACACTCCAATAAAACAGGATCGATTGTTTAACACCTTTTTCGTAAGCTGCTTTAGCATCTCCACCACCCCATCTTTCATAGGCTTCTGCTTTCAAAAAATTTGCTTCTGCAGCAGTAAATACAATACCAGGGAATAAATTATTTTCCGAGAAGGTGGTTGAATCCCAGCGCGAGAAATAGTTATTTAGTATTGAATCTTCTACGCGGGTCGAATTCCAGGTGTTGGGAACCCCGTGATACTCGCCATTTTTATTTGCAGAAAAGTATATGGGCAACCGCGGGTCATTGGCCGGCACCATAATTTCCTCAACCATTTTGCCAGGTGCCATTGGATTTACCATAAAGCCATTTCTTATTTCATTCTCAGCGGTAAGCGAACTGTTTGTAACGGCGGGCTGAATTTTTATGCTTTCTGTGTAAGTATCTACCAGCGGGTATTGCGTTGAATTGCCCAAAATGGTTTGGATCAGCGCTTTTGCCGTAGCTTCCTCTTTATAAGAAATACGCATGGCCATACGCAGCATCAATGAATTGCAATATTTCCGCCACTTGGATATACTGCCCTTGTTCATATAATCAAACTTGTCTAACTGGCCTGAGTAAAGCGGATCAGGATTAACTGAAGCCAGGTAATCGGAAATCCGTTTCAGGTCAGTTAAGATCTTGCTGTATATATCTGTTCCTTTGTCGTAGGAAGCCAAAATGATGTTACCGGTTGTATTTAATTGACCGGCTGTTGAGAAAGGAATATCACCCCACATGTCTACAATCTGTGCGGTTTGGTCGTACACAAAAATACGGGCGGTTTCCAGGAACAACAGATAACCGGTTTTATCGGCATCAGTTGTAAGGTTGTTGTAATATTTCTCTATCTCGCGATATCGCGCAATGGTGGTGGTATAAAAATAATTCCAGCGGTCCTGCGAATAGCTTGCCGACTGTTCATACACTTTAGCGGCTTGGGTATATCCCGCTGTCTGGCTATATTTACCCATTAGCGGTATCTGAAAGGTGAACAAACCCCAATACTTGGGTAATACCCTTTCATTATACAACAAACCGGAATACAGGCTGGGAATGGAGGCAGTCACTGAACCATTGGGATCGTAATAATTATTATCAATGTCAGATTTCTTACAACCCGTTACCAGTAAACCTGCTGCTATTATAAAAAACGGAATTGCTATAATAAGTTTTTTCATAATTGTCGATGTTTTACGAATGTGTTTAGAATGAAACTCTCAGACTGGCACCCATTGAACGGGTTGCAGCGTTACCACCGCCACTGGTAGTACCCTGAGAAATCCAGTCGGTACCCACACCTTCTTCAGGATCATAGTTAGGCAGCGTTTTATGAAAATAAAACAGGTTTCTTCCAAACACAGAGAAAGTAAGGTTTTGCGCTTTTATAAAGCCGGCCACTTTTTTGGGCAGGTTATACGATAGCGTTACTTCACGCATTTTGATAAAGTCGTTATCAAATACGGCATCGGCATAGCTGGTATAATCCTCTGCTCCGGGTCCTGAACCCCAGTAAAAAGAGTTTCTGTAATAGTTGGGTGCATCAAGAATGGTGGTATTTTCTTTACCATCTGCCGTTACCCCTTTCAGGATCATACCATCATTATATACTTTTTCACCACCTGGACCTGCTGTTACACCGTTGGCAACCTGAATATTCTTTCCCCCAGCTGTATAATAGGCCAACCCTCCATGGTCTGCATCCCGGCCAAATAAAGTGCTCTTGAATAAACCGGCGCCTTTTCCATACAAATTAGCCGGGGAAACAACCTGTCCGCCAAAGCGGAAATCAACCACTAAATTCAGGTTAAAGTCCTTGTAGGTAAAATTGTTGATGAATCCACCCACAGCTTTGGGTTGCAGATTACCCACCTTTACCTGTTCATCATAGTTCATTTCATAATAGCCTTCGGCATTAACTATATAATTACCCCTGGCGTCTACTTTTTTCACATAAGCATACAGGTCACCTGCGGGTTGACCAGGTTTGGATATTACCAGGATCGAGTTGTTATCCAATTGGGTTGATTGCAGACTTTCAAGACCAGGCATCAGCGACACAAGCTTGTTACGATTAAACGCAATGTTCAGCCGGGTATCCCAGGCGAAGTCTTTTATTTTAACCGGTGTACCATACATGCCCAATTCAACCCCATAATTACGCATAGTACCCACATTCACATATTGGCTCATAGACCCAACAGTTGCCGGTATAGACAGCGGCATGATCTGATCTATTATTTTATCGCTGTAATACGTGATATCGAAACCGGCGCGGTTGTTCAGGAACTTGTTCTCCCAACCAAACTCAATTTCATTCTTCTGCTCATTCTTCAGGTTTGTATTACCAAATTCCTTCGTGGGCGGATACAAAATGGGAATTCCTTCAACGTTGGTGGGTGGATTGGAATAATAGATCAGGTTGCCTTTGTATGCCCCGGGCGGATTACCCACAACACCCCATGAAGCCCTTAACTTACTATAGGTAACAAAAGTTGGCAATTGAAATGCATTGCTCAATTCAAATGCACCACTTACACCCGGGTAGTAAAAAGTGTTGTTACCCGGCGCCAGCGATGAACTGCGTTCTCTTCTCAGGGTTGCTTCCACAAACAGGAAGTCTTTATATTCCAGGTTCAAGATGCCAAAGGCTCCGTCTTTTACCAGTTTGGTGGTGGTGGCTTTCCCGGTTGCATTGTTTTTGGAAGCGCTCAGGCTGAACCAGTTTTCTTGCGTTAAACCACCATCGGTAGAAGCTTCGTTGTAGCGGTATTCTTCCCGGCGTGCCTGGTAACCCACCGATGCAGTGGCTTTTAGGTCCGGTACTATCTGCCGGTCGTATGATACTAATACATCGCCATAATTATATACCAGCCTGTTCGTATTGGTGGCATACTTGCCGGATGCATCAAATGCAAACGGCTGCGTTGAACGTTCTTTTGTTTCGGCAAAATAACCGGTAAAATCGGTTCCATACCGGCCACGGAAGGTTAAGCCCTTGGCAATATTATAGTTAATGGTGGCCGAATTAAGGAAGCGGTTGGAAGTTTCATCAAAGCTATTGGCTAACTGGTTCCATAAAAAGTCAAGGAAGGCTTTCCCTCTGATGTTGTATTTTATCCGCTCTTCAAGATCCCAGGGTTTGTCATAGTCAGCCCATTTGTAACCTTTGGTGGTTTTATACTTGTCAAAATATACATCCATATAATCAACAGGGCTGAAGAAACCGTCATAGCTGTTGGTTATAGAATAGGTCTGCCGCGGCCTGTTATGAACCTTTTCATTGATATAACTGGCAACCAGGTCTATCGTTATTTTGGGAGTAAGTTTATAAGTTGAGTTGAAATTGAATGTGTTCTTTTCCTGTTTACCACCGATCTGAATGCCCTTGTAATCGTTACGCGTATACGAAAAACGGTAGTTCATTTTATCGTTGGAATTACTGATGGCGATATTGGCGATCTCGCTATGACCAGTTCTATAAAACTTCTGCCAGTTATCGGGTTGAGAATTATAAGCGCGCATCTGACCATCCCACCAGTACACATCGCTGCCATCGACCTTAGGACCAAACTGTGCCCATGATCTGAAAATGGGACGTTTTACAGCCTGACCATTCACTGTCGTCTTTATCCAACCTTCGTCATCGGCCCCAAATGTTGACATATTGGTTGCCCGGTCATAACCCGGACCATATTCTTTTTGCAGATCGGGTAATACCGATACTTTTTCCACGTTGGCGCTCAGGTTTACATCAATGCCCAAACCCCTACGGCCTTTACCATTTTTTGTAGTGACAACAATAACCCCAAAGTTGGCATCGGAACCATACAGGGCAGAAGCCGCTGCACCTTTCAGGATATTGATACTTTCAATGTTCTCAGGATTGATATCCAGCAAACCATTTCCATTCAAACGCTGATTACCGCCCCAGTATCCTTCGTTGTTGGCGCCACCGTTACGGGTTACAACCCCGTCCACTACCAGCAGTGGCTGGCCCTGGAGACCGATAGAATTTACACCTCTGATCTGGATACCTACCGCACTGGTGGCTCCACCGGGATTGGTAGTAATAGACACGCCTGGCGCTTTACCATATAATGCCGAGGCAAAATTGGTGGGCGATGATTGCACAATGTCTTTGCCCATCACTTGCGTGGTGGCATACCCTAATTTACGTTGGTCCTTTTTAATACCCAACGCTGTTACCACAACGCCTTCGAGGCTGGTAACTTCACCAGCCATGGAAACTTCAAGGGTCGTTTGATCACCTACGGTAATTTCTTTCTTGTCGAACCCAATAGAAGTAAACACAAGTACCGGTTTGGCAGAAGAAACCTGCATTTTGAACGCACCGTACGTGTCAGTAACAGTAGCGGCGTTTGTTCCTTTTTCGGAGATAGATACACCTGGCAAAACTTTGCCAGCGCTGTCCTTTACGACTCCAGTGATCACCTTTTTTTCCTGGGCTGTACTTGTCAAGCTCCAGATACACGCCAATAGCATGATCAGTAGGAATCGGCTTGTTGCTTTCATCATAGCAGTTTGTTTGATTGTCAAAAAAAAAATTGATTCCTCTATGTAGCAGATATTGGAATTTTGTTTTTCCGATTTTATGTCAACAGTCTTTCAATAGGATAGGTACAGATAAAGAGGATCCGGATCAGATAAATATATCCGGTTTGTTTTCATAGATGAATGGTTTCGCATCCTCTTTCTCATAATTTTCCATCACGAGGGCGGCGGCGCCTGTTAACTCTGCTTTGTGTCCCAGTACTGAAACTTCTATTTCTGTATTCACCGATAACCTGGGGATACAATGCTCATTCAATGCCTGCTGTATGGGTGCCTGCCATATTTTTCCGGCCGATGATCCACGTCCGCTCAATATCACTACCTCAGGATTCAATAAGTGTATCAATATGGCCACCCCTCTTCCAATGTTGTAGCCTGCTTCTGATAGAATCTCAACCGCAAACTTATCGCCCCTGCTGGCGGCTGATACTATATTCTGAAAGGCCTTATCCGGATGATCTGCCGATAGTTCTTTCTCTTTCAGCATCGACAGTTTCCCAGCCTTTAACCCATTACTCGCTTTTTCGATCACGATCAACAGGGAGGTCTCCGTTTCCAGACAACCGCTTTTACCGCAACTACACAATTTGTTATTCAGAAAAAGCGGTATATGACTGAATTCACCGGCAAACCCATCATGCCCTCTGAACAGCTCGCCTTCCAGGATCATTCCTAACCCTACCCCCCATCCTACATTGATCACCAATGCATTCTTCTTATTCCGGGCTGCACCAAATTTTAATTCAGCCAAAGCGATCAGGCGTGAGTCGTTATCAATGAACACCGGCAGTTTTACCTTTGCCGTCATATACTGCGTGATCGTATAGCCCTCGGTTTCCAGAAAGGTGTAATTGATCCCTTTTACGGCATTTACAAAACCAGGCATACCAATACCTACTCCTGCAATCTTGTTTTTCGGAATTCCTGATCGCGTGATGATCTCATTAATTTTGTCGGCCAGTGCGGCTGGGGCGTTCGGATTTTTTGTAAGGGGAAGTTCAAACAGTTCAATGTCGGTGATGTTCCTGTTCTGCATGTCGAGGATGGCTATTTGTGTAACCAACTGATCCATGGCTACCGACACCACATACATTACATCCTGTTTTAAAGAATACATCACAGGCCGTCGTCCACCCGTTGATGCTGCATACCCTGTCTCTGTTACCATACCTTCTTCCATAAGCTTACCCAACATTTTGGTCGTAAGCGGAATACTTTTATGGATCTTATCGCTGAGATCGGCACAGGAAAGCATATTGCCAAAATAGAGATGTTTAATGATACGTCTTTTATACAATAAGCTCTTTTCCATTTGCAGCAGTAACAGTTTCTTTTCTCAAATTTAATGTTAAGTTAAAATATCTTTTTAATTATTTTAAAAAAGTATTTAATTTTTTTCTGTTACTGTTGTTACATTATTGAAAATCAGAAGGAAATTTCCAGTAACTATTCATGGTTCATGAAAAGCTGGAGATGCTTTTCCGGCCAATGCAGCTGGTTAGCGTGATATTAAATGCCATATTACGGTGTATAACATGGTATTTTTTGACCATATAAAGTGATGCTGCTTTTACCAGGCCAGGTAAAGGGATATATTTCCGATTTCCTGCTTATCCGCTCCTTTTATAATGGGCGTAGTGGTGGTTTGCATAAAGGAAATGCATAACCTGCCGGAAGAAATGACAAGACCAAAGTCTATTTTTCCTACTATTCGCTTTCGTACCCTGGCCTGCATGTTAGGTTCGTTATTATTTGCCGGAGGATCGGGTTCGTTGCGCCGGTTGAATATACCGCCGTCGATCAGAGCATTGCTGAGCTGCCATTCAACCGAGGGACAGACAGTGACATATAGTTGCAGACGGGATTTACTCCCTTTTTTGGTGGCATATTGTGACAGGTAGCCATTAAAATAAGGAGCCATTTTTCCAAAGCGCAGCATTGAATACACCGAGGCGCCATTCATCGCTGTACCCGCGAATCCCTGTGCGCCGCCAATAAATTCAATAGTTTTATTAATATGGAACAATTGCTTTTCTGCGCCCACACTCACATTCAGCAATGGGTCGGTTTTTAGCTGATAATCCCACCCGCCAGGTTGTATATAGCCAACTAACCGGTGTGCGAACTTTTGTGCTTCTTTTGCCAGCGACGGAGGCCCCATTACGCCTACCATCCATTTTGTTTGCCAGTTATATTTTTTTAGGGGATTGGTTGAATATAAAGAGTGGGTGACAAACAAGGCGCCTGAATAGGGATAATCATTTTTATCCGGAATTCTTTTAAGAATGTTTCGGGGGGTTATAATTATCTGCATGATGCCCCATCCATAAGTATTGATACTACTGTCGCCAGCTTTTGGCATAATGCGGTTGAGAAAAAAACGGGCTGGTTTATCCTTTATATAGAAGTAATCGAGTCTTGTACCATTGGAATAGCCGCGGTCGGTTCCTTTTCCCGGGATATTAATAATATCATTGTCTTCGTACACCCGAAGCATATGTTGATACGTTGCCTTTTGCTGCCCGCGTACAGCTCCCGTTATGCAGAAACCCATCAATAACCCGAAAATGAATTGTCCGCATTTCATAAGTACAGTTTAGCATCGCTCAAAAAAGGCCCCAACCTGTAATTCCTGGGGCCATCTTCTAATGGTAATATACGCGTAATCTGCCGGCTAAAATACTGTTCCCGGAATGTTTTTATGATCAGGAGGCAGCATTATGATCGTACTCCATATTTATACCAACGCGCAATGCTTTTAAACCGGCCACACCCTGCAACTCTTCCAGGTCAAGGAATTCCAGGTCGTTCAATAATATCCCCTGTTCCTGCAGGTATTGAATATGCGAGATGTATTCATCTGCATCGCGGCGATTAAAATACACCAGGGCAATCTTTCCGGGCTGGGTCAATCGCTCATTGGTATCTGCTATATGTACTTTATCGATCCGTTTTTTTATTACCTGGTACCGGATGTTGTATCCGCCTTCGGCATCAAAACGCCGTTCATCGTTCCGGAAACTAATATCTATCGTACTGCTGTGAATGAATATAAGTTGGGTGGTTTGCAATGGTTTCGACAAATTGGGCAGCATTTCATGCGTGATCTTTGCAATCGCTGCCATGGATGAAATTTGCCAAAGCCGCAAATTCTTTAAATACAAAATATCGAACGGTTTTTGCGGCGCAATGGATTGCCCGATGTAAATATCATACTCCACGCCATCGGTCCTGAAGCGTTCAAAATAGCAGGGGTACGATTGCTGCAATTCATCCTTCATCAGGTCGAGGTAATTATTCACCGCCGTATTCACCGTTTGCATCGACTCTTCCAGTTCCCGTCTGTTCGACCACGCAACGCCTTTTGATTCTTCTATAGCATCAAAATATTTCTCCACTATACTAGCTGATCCCGGATGGGTTAGCTTGAAATGTTTCAGAAAAGAAACAGCTTCTTTTTCCAGGAAGTCGGTAAGCTTCACCTCACTATGCGGTGTTAAAGAATCATCAAGGGTATTTTTCCATTTGCGGCATTTATAGATCATTTCATCGGTCAATGCCAGATTATAATGCTTTTTAACCGATTGCAATGTTTCAAGCAGAATGGAGAACTGGTGTTGCAGGTCGTTGAGCTGGGCCTTGTTGCGTTCAATGGTTGAATTACGGATGTCGATGGCACCATAGAGCGGATACACACTCTCGAACCCGATGGTTTCTATTTTGCCCTTCCCTTTATTTTCAATTTCCTGCAGGTAACGCCAGGCCGCCTCATTGAATTTCCATTGCACGGCCGGTTGTAACGAAGTGAATTTTTCCCTTATAACTCCATCGATAGACGCATTAAAATAATCGATGGTGATCTGTACCAGTTGCGCCAATACAGGGTAGGCCGGCTCAAGCATAGCCAGTACTTTTTCATCTAATATCCCAGGCTCCCTGGTAAAGATCTCCAGGATACCGGCCAGTTTATTATTTGAATAAAGCGGCAATACCACAAACGACTGTATACCCGTTCGGGCACAGGAAGCTAAAAAGGGATATAACTTGGCTTCTTTGGGGGAGATCGTTTTATAAATTAACGCCTTGGGATTGCGGATATATTCTTCAGCAAATGACTGAAAGGCGTTTCGTGCCGTTCCATTCCTACAGTCCTCACCCATCAACACACTCTTGACATCGTGCATTTCGGGCAACACCAGTTTTTCATTAATGCGGAATAACGGTGTCACATTAAAATCAATGGCGTTGCTTTGCACCAGTGTTTTC
>DASUVL010000920.1:0-4789 GCA_036379015.1 Niastella sp. | reverse complement strand
GGGTAGGAGATGTAGATCTTTTCTTTATTACCAACTACTTTTTCTTTGGAAGTAAAGGTGAGGATGTCGCCGGGTTCAATAAGCAATGCGCCGTTCTCTATTTCACCAACCCGTAATTTGGGGCCCTGTAAATCGGCTAATATGGAAATGTTGTAGGGTTCTTTTGTATTAATGGCACGAATGTGTTCAATGACCTGGGCTTTGTTTTCGTGCGTACCGTGCGAGAAATTGAGGCGGAAAATGTTTACCCCTGCTTTTACCAGTTCTAGCAATTTTTCATATGTGTCACAGGCAGGTCCTACGGTAGCTACAATTTTGGTTCTATGTGTACTATGTTGAATACCTGCTTCCTTATCCATTTCATTGTGCAGGTACTTGGTTATATCTCTTGCCATTGTATTTATTTCTTGTTTCTAAAATTCAGGTTTATTGATGCAGGTTTCTGGTATAATTTACATTGATTAGCTGGCCAGGATCTTTACGATCTTGATCCATTCATCACTGATCTTTTGTTTTGATTTCACCGCCCTTTCGAGCAAGGTGTAATGCATGCGGTTATTTAAAATACCTACCATTACATTATGCCGGCCTTCGAGCAAGGATTCAACAGCAGCATACCCCATGCGGCTGGCAATAAGGCGGTCGAGACAGGTAGGAGAGCCACCCCGTTGAATATGCCCCAGGATACAAACCCTGGTATCCATGAACGGCAGGCGTTCTTTAACCACTTTGGCTACCTCATTGGCGCCGCCAAACTCATCACCTTCGGCTACTACTACCATGTTCACCAGTTTTTTGCGGCGTTCTTTTTCCTGAAGCGAGGCTACCAGTTCCTCAATATCTGTTTTACGTTCGGGTATTAAAATATGTTCAGCACCGGTGGCAATACCACTGTGCAGGGCAATATAACCGGCATCACGGCCCATTACTTCAATAATAAACAAACGGTCGTGTGCATCGGCTGTATCGCGTATTTTATCAATAGCTTCTACGGCGGTATTTACAGCAGTATCAAAACCAATGGTAAAATCGGTTCCGGCAATGTCTTTATCAATAGTACCGGGTAAACCTATACAGGGGATGTCGAATTCGCGGCTGAAGATATCGGCGCCTCTGAAAGAGCCGTCGCCGCCAATGATCACCAATCCGTCAATGCCCAGTTTTTTGAGGTTTTGATAGGCTTTCTGACGGCCTTCGGGTTGAAAGAATTCCTTGCAGCGGGCTGTTTTTAAGATCGTTCCCCCCCGTTGGATAATGTTGGCTACACTGCGGGAATGCATGGGGATTATGTCATTTTCAATAATTCCGCTATAACCGCGCATGATGCCAAACACTTCCAATCCATAATAATTTCCGGTTCTCACTACGGCCCGTATGGCGGCGTTCATACCCGGAGAATCTCCTCCCGAGGTAAGGACACCGATTTTAGTCACCTTTTTTGCCATGAATAAAATCTGTTTTATTTATATAATCTTCGAATCTGCAAAGGAAATCGATAAAGGCTGTCTACAATCTTTTGGAAAGGCGGCCCAAAAATAAGGTTTTGTTTTGATACACGTAGTAAGTACACGCTGACTCAAAAAAACACTAAAATTGTTTTGTAAAATGATGTTTTTTTTGCGAAACACTATTTTTTTTAATCATTATTGCTTTTTTTTTAGGAAAAGGGTTTAGCCGGTCAGGTTGCCCACTAACGTGTTTATAAGGGTTCAAGATAGTGAATGTGGTATAAAGAAATGATTAAGAAATTATGCAACCTGATACCAGAGTTGGGTTGTACTATTGAATGAAAGTAAACGAAATAATATAAAGAGATATGAAACGGCTTTTGACAAAATTTTTATTGGGTTCCAAATGCCATGAAAATTTTGTCGGGGGTAAGTTCCCCGTCCGAGCGGGCATCCGGTAAAAAAACGATAAAAATTTTTCAGATGAAAGTATTAATCACTGGGGCAAATGGATTATTAGGTCAGCACCTGATAAAAGTATTACTCCACAAGAATTATCAGGTAATAGCAACAAGCCGGGGCGAATCACGATTACCGTTTCAACCATCAGATAATTACACCTATCATGAAATGGATGTAGCGAATGCATTGGAAACCTTTTCAGTTATGAGCCTCGAAAAGCCTGATGTTGTAGTGCATGCAGCTGCTATGACGCAGGTTGATGATTGTGAGTTGCGACCGCAACAATGCGAACGGATCAATGTACAGGGTACGTCACAGGTATTAACGGATGCTGAAACGTTTAGCAGTCACTTCATTTTTATTTCTACTGATTTTGTTTTTGATGGTGAAAAAGGAAATTATTCAGAAGAAGAAGATACGAAGCCAATCAGCTTGTATGGGTTCTCCAAACTACAGGCAGAAAGTATGGTGCAAACCAGTACCATTCCGTTTGCGATCGTGCGCACCTGCCTGGTGTATGGTAATTTATTAAAAGGAACCCGCAGCAATATTGTTTCCTGGGTTAAGGAAAGCCTGGAGCAGGGAAAGACCATCCAGGTGGTAAGTGATCAACTACGCACGCCAACATATGTGGAAGATCTGGTGAAAGGTATTGCGCTGATCATTGAAAAGAAGGCTACCGGTATTTACCATATCGCTGGCAAGGATTGGTTAACGCCTTATGATATGGCTCTTAAAACGGCGCATAAGTATAAGCTGGATGCCACGAAGATTATTAAAGTAGATGCTTCTACTTTTAAGCAACCTGGCCGGCGGCCATTGAAAACCGGTTTTGTGATCGAGAAGGCCCGCAATGAACTGGGTTATGAACCGATATCGTTTGACGAAGGACTGAATCTAATGTGATAATGGATTACCGCTGCAAGCTGCAAGCAAATACAGCTGAACGCCGCTTCAAGCCAAAAGCAAATACAGTTGCTCTCTTAAATCGGCAACTGTATTTAACTTTTACATTTCTCATTCTTAATTTTTCATTTCTCATTCAAAAAAACTTCCGCCATCATACAACGGGCGCTACCGCCGCCATTGGTTTCAATGGTAGTTAGCGACGCATGCAGGATACGGTTATAACCTTCCAGTTTTTTTACCTGATCCTGGTGTAACGACTCATATGCCTGGGTCGACATAATCAGTAGCTTTTCACCAGTCTTGTTCTGCACCTGCAACATATTGCCCGCAAAGTGGTTCATTTGTTCAAAGCTGATATTGATCAACTCCTTGCCGGTTTTCCCAATGGCTTCCTGCACCATTTTATATTCTGCGTGGTTGGGGAGTGATTCCAGACAAATAACCACATACCGGTCAGCCACGCACATCATTACGTTGGTATGATAAATGGCTTTACCGGCGCCATCTACGGCGGTGAACAATACTGGCCGATAGCCCATCTTCTTACAGAAATCATCCAGTACGGCTTGATGGGTACGGGGCGACAGGCAGGCATAGGCTATTTGGTGATCGCGGTCGAGCACCATACTGCCGGTACCTTCTAAAAACAATTGATCGTTTTCATAACCGGTGAAGTCAAATGTATTCGTGACGGCAAACGTTTGTTGTATTTGTTGAATGACCGGTGGCTTGCGTTCCTGGCGTCTGTTTTCAGCAAACATGGGATACAGGCAAATGATATCAGGTTCGTGAAACGAGATCCAGTTGTTAGGAAAGATGGAGTCGGGTGTATGCGGCTCAGGAGTATCATTGATGACCGTTACATCAACGCCGTTCGAGCGCAGGACCGTCACAAAATTATCAAATTCCAGTTCGGCTTTTTCCTGGGCAGCGGTATCGGCCCCTGCTACCTGGAAGGCATTGTTCACGGCTGTTTGCGCATTGAAGCCGAAATTAACCGGCCTTATCATTAACAGATGAGATGTTGTTTGCATAGAAAATGAAGTCTGAGGTCTGAAGTCGGAAGTCAGAAATCTGAAGCCCGACGTCTGAATACTTTTAGTCAATGTCTTCACGTAATAAGGGCATGCTCATACAATGAAAGCCGCCTCTGGCCCGCGATAGTTCTGCTGATGGTATCAGAATGAGCGTATCTTCCATTTCATCAGGCGTTGTTTCTTCTTTCTCAAACTGATCGAGCAAGTCTTTTACATGCACAATAGTAAAACCTGCTTCGCGGAAAGCTTCCACCGTTTTATCATTGCGATCATAGCCAAGTACTACGCCTTCTTTCAGTGCCAGCAGATTGCAGCTATCGGTCCATTGTTCGCGGGTGTCGAACGGGAACTGGTTATTACCTGAGTAAATGAACTTCACTTTTTGTTTGCATTCAAGATCGGTCTCACTGATATCTGTTAACAGTTCTTCCAGGTTATCGAAGTAAACCGGATTCTCCGGATCTTTTTTTCTGAACTGAATGATCTTGATCTTATCTTCTTTTGTTTTGCCTTCCAGTATGCGCTCTATCGGGTCGGCCCCTTCGTGTTTCATTACTTTTTTACTGAACGCGCCCAGCATAACCCACATGTTGCGTTTTACCTGCGTGAATATGGTGTCAATATGCATGTAATCGCGGCGGCGCGGTATTTTAATGACCGTTATTTTTTTAACGATATTCTTGGCAAACAGCATATTTACCACCTGGCGGGCAGCTTCCATAGTAGTGCGTTCGCTTATGCCAATAAGCAAATGGTCTTTATGTACAACCATTACATCACCGCCTTCGAGGGTTACTTTCTTCTCATCACCATCACGTGGTAACAGAAAATGGTGTGCTGTATCGGGAATTTCAAGAATATTATCGCGATACATTTCAAACAGGGGATGGTTAAAGAAAATGTATTTAGCCAGCAGGGCTTCGCGCAGCCGGG
>DASUVL010000919.1:0-3439 GCA_036379015.1 Niastella sp. | reverse complement strand
CCGGCACCAATGGCAAAGGCTCAACCAGCCATATGTTGGCGGCTGTATTGCAAACGGCAGGTTATAAAACCGGTTTGTATACCTCGCCTCACCTGCGTGATTTCAGAGAACGTTTTCGGGTGAACGGAGAAATGATCGATAAGCAGTTTGTCGTTGATTTTGTACAACGCATTCAACCGGCTATTGATGAAATAGAACCCTCGTTTTTTGAGATCACCGTAGCTATGGCCTTCGAATACTTTGTACGTGAAAAGATAGATATTGCCGTAATAGAAACCGGACTGGGTGGCCGGTTAGATTCTACAAATATTATTACTCCTGAGGTATCTGTTATTACCAATATAGGCTGGGACCATATGAACCTGTTGGGCGATTCTTTGGAGGCCATTGCTTTTGAAAAAGCCGGTATCATAAAGACCGGGGTGCCGGTTGTTATTGGGGAAACTGCTGCAGAAACAAAATCAATCTTTGAACAGGTGGCCGATGAAAAACAGGCTCCGTTGTGCTTTGCCGACAAACAAAGGTATGTAGCGGAATGGAAGTACGAACATCATCAACTGTTATTGCAGGTGGCTACTTCAGGTTCAGATGTACGGACCAGCTACCAGCTTGACCTGCCGGGTTATTATCAAACCAAGAACTGTATAACTGTACTGGAAGTCATTGATCATTTGCATAAGGCTGGCTATAAGATATCTGACGACCATGTACAACGGGCATTGCGACAGGTGAAAAAGTTGACCGGGTTGCACGGGCGCTGGGAAGTGGTTCATGCCAATCCTGTAGTGGTGTTGGATGTAGGACACAACGAAGACGGGATCAGACAGATCACCGCACAACTTGAATTGAGCGATTACCAGCATTTGCATATTGTTATTGGACTGGTAAAAGATAAAGAGATTGAAAAAGTATTAGCGCTTTTACCTAAAGAAGCAACGTATTATTTTACCAGGGCTCAAATACCCCGTGCGCTGCCCGAAACAGAACTGGCTGCCAGGGCGCAGGCCATTGGGTTAACGGGAAATGCTTATGACGATGTAAACACTGCCTTGCAACAGGCCATGCACAAAGCCGAAAAGCGTGACATGATCCTGGTGTGCGGAAGTGTGTTTGTGGTAGGGGAAGTTAAATTATGATGTCAGAAGTATGATGTCTGAGGTCTGAAATACAAACGCTGACGATCTCTGACTTCCGACCTCTGACTTCCGACTTCCGACCTCCGACTTCTGACCTCCGACCTCGGAATTATTAATACTTTAGTTCTCCTAACCTCTCCAGTGCAAACATGATCGTTGTCACGTGCATACTTTGAATGATCTGGTTATCGCGCAGTAATTGTTTTAGTTCATCCACCGATACCAGGTGAATATCGATATCTTCATTATGATCAAGCTCCTGCTCCTTTACTTTTTTGCCGCCTGTAGCCAGGTACATATGCATCCAATTGTTATTGGTAGAAGGGTTGGCGCAGGTTTTACCCAGGTATTCATAATGGGTAAAGGTATACCCGGTTTCTTCCAGTAATTCACGGGCTATGGCATCTTCATAATTTTTATCGGTATCATCAACACAGCCACCGGGAATTTCATAATTGGTCTCCCCTATTCCATGACGATATTGTCTTTCCAGGATCACATTGCCATCTTCCGTCAGGGCTACGGCCGTTACCCAGGTAGGAAATTCATATACATAATACGGCGTAACAATTTTTCCATCGGGCGTTTCACAGGTATCCTTACGCACCGTAAACCACAGGTCTTTAAATAAATAATCCGATTTAAGAATTTTCCACTTCAGGTCTCTCATGCTGTATGTTTATTTAGCGGCAAGCTTCAATCGTGAATGGTCAATGGTGAATACAGCTTCAAGCCGCACGCTATAAGCCAACGCCGCCAGGAACATTGTATTTGTATTCATTATCACATTATCACATCATCACATTATTCTCCCCATCCCTTTCTTTCTCTCAACGAGGTAATATGTGCTACGTGATGCCGGCCATGCCAGGAATAACTGCCTAACATATAATACAATGACATTTCCTTTTTATTTGCCGGATGAAACACCGTGCGGTTCCACGCTTCTGCCGGCAGGTTTAGCATGGCTGAATGCCAGCGGGTATGCAAAGCATATAATAAGGTGATGGAAATATTGATGGGCACCGCATTTACATCGGCCAGCTCGGCCCACAATGCTTCCTCATAAGGTTTAATTACAGGATTGGTTTCCGTTAAACCCAGTTTAAAACGGATGTAGGCATTCATATGACTATCGGCCACATGATGCACCACTTGTTTTACGTTCCAACCGCCATCGCGGTAGGGCGTGTTCAGTTGTTTTTCATCCAGGTTCTCAATGGCCGTTTCCAATAAACCGGGTAAAAACTGAATATCCTGCAGCCATTCGCGTTTTTGTTTGTCGGAGAATGGTTGTGGTTCATATTTGCCTATGGGATAACGTAAGTCCATATAAAAGAGTTGATTTAATTGTATTCTGTATTCCATTAGCTAATTGGCACATTAGCTAATTAGCACATTGACTAATCATTCTCCTCGTAAATCATGCCCTGTCAGGTGAATGAACACATCTTCGAGGTTGGCTTTTTTTACTTCTTTGGGTCGTTCAAAGCCGGTGGCTACCAGGTCGTCGATCAGTTTATCGGGTGTTGCCAGTGCAATGATCTTACCGGCGTCTATAATGGCGATGCGGTCACACAAAACCTCTGCCTCATCCATATAATGCGTTGTAATGATAACAGTAGTGCCTTTTGCCCGGATGGACTTAATGAGGTCCCACAAATTGCGACGGGCCTGCGGATCGAGTCCTGTAGTTGGCTCATCCAGGAAAATGATCCGGGGATCATTAATGAGCGTAGTGGCAATGGAAAAACGTTGTTTTTGGCCCCCGCTCAATTCTTTGAATTTGCTTTTTGCTTTGTCTTCCAGGTTAACCATTTTCAACAGGTCGCGTGGATTAACTACACGGTTGTATAACCCGGCAAACAGTTCAATGAGTTCAACCAGGTTTAACCCCGGATAAAAGCCCGACGTTTGCAATTGCACACCAATGACCTGTTTAATGGAATTGGGTTCCTTATCAAGATTAAAACCATTTACCCATACTTCACCGGCGGTTTTTTCGCGCAGCGTTTCAATGATCTCCAGCGTAGTTGATTTACCGGCGCCATTTGGACCTAATAATCCGAATATTTCGCCTTCAATAACATCGAAGCTAATTCCTTTTACCGCTTCAAACTGGCCGTAATTTTTTATGAGGTCCTTTACAGAAATGATCACCTTGCTCATGTACAGTTCCTGAATTTGGCCCACAAGATAGTCTGAAAGTTTGATAAAGAGGGGCCGGAATTGCGATAGTAGGTAGGCCGGTTTAATACTTTATACTTCCTGTTTCAGAGGAGCAGAAGTTGGAGGTCGGAGGT
>DASUVL010000918.1:0-10604 GCA_036379015.1 Niastella sp. | reverse complement strand
GGTTTGGTTATGCACATTCAGCAGCGGGGTGTTCGGTTATTACTGAAAATGATCGTAAAACTACCCGGCAGATCGCATTAACTATGCCACATAAAAAAGCGTCCCGGTTACCGGGACGCTGGTATAAATATTATTGAAAGGACTCCTATTTGCCTACCGGCTTGTAGTATTGCAATGCTTCAGGCATCATTTCCTTCAACTTGGCAATACGGGTATCCTCGGCGGGGTGCGTGCTTAAGATCTCCGGTGGTTTTGAACTGCCGGAGGCGGCTTTCATTCTTTCCCATAAAGCAATTGCTTCCTGTGGATTGTAGCCGGCCATGGCAGAGAATATTAGACCGAAGCGGTCAGCTTCCAGTTCCTGTTTACGGGAGAAAGGTAATAAGGCGCCTACATTGGAGCCAATACCATACGCGCTCAGCAAAACATTTTGCGCTGCAGCGCTTTTGTTGGCAATGGCTGTTTGTAAAGCCACACCACCCAATTGTTGTAAGGAGGCCTGGCTCATTCTTTCATTACCATGTTTGGCCAGGGCGTGCGCAATTTCATGTCCTACCACAGCAGCCAGGGCTGCTTCATTCTGGGTAATGGGCAATAAGCCGGTATACACTACAATTTTACCACCGGGCATACACCAGGCGTTCACATCTTTTGAGTCAACCAGGTTGTATTCCCATTTATAGCCTTCCAGTTCAGCTGACTGGCCTTTGGCGGAATAATATTGATTGATGGCTGCAACGAGCCTCGATCCTACCCTGCGCACCATTTCTGCGTCTTTACTGCCGCTGGCGCTAACTACTTTATTTTCGCTTAAAAATTGCTGGTATTGCTGGGAGGCCATTGACTGAAGATCGGCTTCATTGTAAAGGGAAAGCTGGTTCCTGCCAGTGATCGAATTTTGAGAGCAGGAAGTTATGCCTGTTGCCAACATGGCAGCAACAATGACTTTATGCATGACTTGTTTCATTTCTTTGGGTTTACTTCTTTTTATTTAAACAATCCTTATACCAACCTAATGGGCAAAATTATAAGTACCTGCTTTGTAAGCAGCTGATAACTCATTCTTTAACAAACTTATAAAATGAAAACAATACAAACAAAACACAACAATTGACGGTAATTTAACCTTCCGGGCTCCGGTTACAGGAAATTATGGGAATGAAATACCTCATTTAGCTGTAAGCCCCAGGCTGAAAGCCAAAGCAGTATACGGTTTAGCAAGAAAATTTATTGACTACTTACCTCTCCTGCGCTCCTTGCGACGGTCGCGGTACTTTAAGATAGGTACTTTGCTTTCGCTGCCACGCAGCAGGCGGGTGATATTCTTTTGGTGGGTGAGCACAACCAAAAGCGCCACGGCTATCGCAAAAGCCCGGTATAATGGTTCTTTTTCATTAAATATGACGAGAATAAAAACGGCAAAAGCTATGCTGGCTAAAATAGAGCTGAGTGAAACGAAACGTGTGAGATAAAATACAAGCAGAAAAATACCTACGCAATAAACTGCTACCATGGGCTGAATGGCCAGTATCATCCCAAATAGCGTGGCAACCCCTTTCCCACCCCTGAAATTGGCCCAAATAGGAAAAATATGGCCCAATACAGCGGCTAATCCCAGGCCCACCATGAAGTTGGTCCGGTCCCACTCGTTGGTCATATTCATATAATAGGGAAGTAAAATATAAAGACTGGTAGCGGCTACTCCTTTTAATACATCAACGATCATTACAAAAGTGCCCCAGCGGGAGCCTAAAACACGAAAAGTATTGGTAGCACCGGCATTCCCGCTGCCATATTCGCGAATGTCAATGCTAAAAAACCACTTACTAACCCACACAGCTGTGGGTATAGAGCCGATCAAATATGCTATTACAATGAGTAATGCTTCTTTCATTGAATAGATTGGTTGAAGTTAGATAACGAAAATATGGAAAAAAAGTTAATTAAATGGTAACTATCAGGTTATTGTGCTTAATATTTTTTGAGTACCAAACACATCCAATCGCCTCTTGTCTTATGCTCAAAAACTGATAATCCATTGTCTGACGCGGAACTTTCCATATCGGCCTTGTCACCGGTTAAAAGTCCACTCATAATTACAACGCCTTCAGATGTTAAATGTTGTTTAATAGCAGCCATATTTGCAATCAATACATGTTTATTGATATTGGCTAAGATAATGTCAAATTCAGTTGACATTTGTAAACTATCAGCCTGTGCAATGGTGATGTTTGAACAGTGGTTAAGCGCTATATTTTCTTCTCCGTTCGCAATGCTCCATTCATCGTTATCGATAGCCGTAATATGCGCTGCGCCCAGTCTTTCGGCAAGTATGGCCAGCACACCGGTTCCGGTTCCAAAATCAAGCACCGTTTTATCGTTGAAGGATAGCTGTTGCATGCTTTGGATCATCAAATGCGTGGTGGCATGATGCCCGGTACCAAAGCTCATTTTAGGTGTGATGATTATTTCATGCTGTACCTGTTGCAGTGGTGCGTGAAAATGTGCACGTATTCCACAGAAATCATCTATGATAACCGGCTGAAAGTTTTGTTCCCATTCTTCATTCCAGTTCCTGGGCAGAATTATTTCTTTGGTAAGGTTTATATCCGTACCGGCAATCAAATGGTAGGTTTCGGTTTCATTAAACTGATCGTCAGGTATATAGGCAGAAATAAAATGAGGGCCTTCTTCAAATCCTTCATAGCCAAGCTCAACCAGCTGGGCTAACAATATTTCCTGGTGTTCTTTTGATACAGGTTGAAATTTGATATGTATGTAGTTCTTCATTGTAGTTAAATGAAAAAGGTCTGCAAACTAGTTACAGACCTTTGATTATTTAAAGTGAAAAGGTAATCGTGAACTTCAAATTTCAGTTGGTATTCACCATTGACCTTACTATGCTGGCCTTTCAGGCGTTCTGCCTTCTGGTTTGGGCATTAAGGCCTTGCGGCTGAGTTTGAATTTGCCGGTCTTATGATCGATGCCGATCAGTTTTACTTTCACCTTATCTCCTTCTTTCAACACACCTTCCATGGTCTCCAAACGTTTCCAGCTGATTTCACTGATGTGTAACAAACCTTGTTTGCCTGGTAAGAATTCAACAAAAGCGCCGAATTCCTTGATACCTTTTACAGTGGCTTCATATACGGAGCCAACTTCAGGCATCGCTACAATACCTTTGATCCAGGCAACAGCTTTTTCGAGACCTTCTTTAGCCGGGCTAAAGATGCTCACTTCACCATAGTTACCAACTTCTTCAATATTGATGGTAGCTCCGGTTTCGCGTTGAATTTCCTGAATGATCTTACCTTGGGGCCCGATCACTGCGCCAATAAATTCCTTGTCGATAAACATTTTCTCCATTCTCGGCGCATGTGGTTTCACCTCGGCGCGTGCTTCAGGTATGCTTTCATACATAGCATCCAGAATATGCAGGCGGCCGTTGCGGGCTTGTGCCAATGCAGCACGCATAGTGTCCATGCTTAAACCATCTACCTTGATATCCATTTGCACACCGCAAATACCTTCGCGGGTACCGGTTACTTTAAAGTCCATATCACCCAGGTGATCTTCATCGCCCAGGATGTCGGTAAGAATGGCGTTTTTGCCATCTTCAGCACGAGTGATCAATCCCATTGCCACACCACTCACGTGTTTGGTAAAGGGTACACCCGCATCCATCAATGCCAGCGAACCGGCGCAAACAGTTGCCATGGAAGAAGAACCATTCGATTCAAGAATATCACTCACAATACGAACAGTGTAAGGATATTCACTGCCCGGCATCATTTGTTTCAATGAACGCATGGCCAGGTTACCATGACCCACTTCGCGGCGACCGGGCGCACGCATCATTTTCACTTCCCCGGTTGAGAATGGCGGGAAATTATAATGTAAAATGAACTTTGTATAATCAGAGGTAGCTGCGCTTTCAACCAACAGTTCATCTAAAGGCGTACCTAAAGTAACGGTTGTTAAAGACTGTGTTTCACCGCGTGTGAATAAAGCTGATCCGTGTGGAGAAGGTAAAACATCCACTTCCATATTCAATGGACGAACCTGGTCGAGTTGACGGCCATCCAAACGAATACGGTCATCGAGGATCATATTACGAACTACTTCCCATTGCAGATCGTCGTAATATTTTTTAGCCAGTTTTTTATCAGCATCTTCTATTTCTTCACCCAGGCTTTCGATCAGTTCCTTTTTCAAGGTATCGATAGCATCGCTTCTATCGTGTTTGGCTGAAGCTGAGCGGGCGATCTGGTAGATCTTGTCTTTGGCAAAGTCGGTCACTTTTTGTTGCAGCTCGGGATTTTGCTTGGGTTTGGTATAATCCCTTTTACCGGCTACACCAACTTTGGCGCGCAATTCTTCCTGGGCCTGAATCTGTACACGAATGGCATCATGTGCCATTTCCATAGCTTTCACCAGGTCTTCTTCACTGCATTCTTGCGATTGACCTTCCACCATCATCAGGTTTTTACTGGTGGCGGCAATGATAAAGTCCATATCGGCTTTTGCCAGTTGTGGGCGGCTCGGATTTACGACCATCTCGCCTTCTATCCTGGCTATACGTACTTCAGAAATAATTTCTTTAATGGGAATATCAGATACTGCTAATGCTGCAGATGCGGCCAGGCAGGCCAGGGCATCAGGTACAACTTCGGCATCGCTCGAAACAAGTGTTACCAGAACCTGTACATCGCAAAAATAATCTTCAGGGAAAAGCGGACGCAGTGCCCGGTCAATTAACCGGCTGATCAGTACTTCATAATCATTCAGCCTGCCTTCGCGTTTGAAGAACGAACCGGGGATACGGCCGGCAGCTGAAAATTTTTCCATGTAATCCACTACCAGCGGAAAGAATTCCTGTCCTTCCTTAGGTTCTTTATTGGCAACCACCGTGGCAAGTATAATGCAATTGCCCTGGCGAACCGTAACGGCGCCGTCGGCCTGACGGGCCAGGCGGCCGGTTTCAATAGAAACCATACGTCCGCCCCCTATATCAAAAGTTACGCTAATTGGTTGAGAGAGCATACTAAATTGTAGTTTGTGGTCGCTATTACATCCTGCATGAGGTGGGAGATGACGAGCCGGACGATAATCAGCAACCAGGTTATTAAAACAACGTGTTCAGTAAAAAAAGTATAGCAAAAACAACTATTCCCAACCGGCATACAGTTGGGAATAGTTGTTTAATATAATACATACTTATTTTCTGAGACCAAGTTTTTCGATTAAAGCGCGGTAACCTTGCAGGTTATGTTTGCTTAAGTAATTCAGCAGGCGTTTCCGCTGACCCACCATCGTCATCAAACCACGGTGTGTAGAGAAATCCTTTTTGTTTTGTTGCAGGTGTTCCGAAATACGGTTAATGCGTTCTGTCAACAACGCAATTTGTCCCTCTGTGGAACCTGTGTTTGTAGCTTTGCCACCAAATTGTGCAAATACGCTCGAAACTTTCTCTTTTGTTAAATACGGCATCTCAAATTTTTTAATGACATCCAAAAAATATCTTCTTATTTTGCCGGCAAAGGTATGTAATAAATTCGTATTGAATGTTTAGGAGGCACAATTTTTTTTAAAGGTACAGGTTATCATTTTCATGTTACGGGACGTTGAATCCTGTATCTTGCGACCTGAAATTTAAAAATAATAGCTTACTCATTCATTTACAGATAAATATAGCGAAAATTAAACCCTTGACCAGCTAATGAAGCGACTGGTTTTTGCCGTTACCAATGATTTAAACTACGATCAGCGGATGATTCGTATCTGTTCCTCGCTGGCTGGAGCCGGTTATTCGGTGACCCTGATCGGCCGGCGATGGTCAAAAACTCCCGTTTTAACACCCCGTCCGTTTACCCAAAAAAGACTTTTTTGCTTTTTTGCAACCGGCAAGATCAGTTACCTGGAATACAACCTGCGGCTGTTCTTCTATTTATTATTCAAAAAAGCTGACGCGGTATGTGCCATTGACCTCGATACCATACTTCCTTTTTATTTTATTTCAAGGCTCAAACGAATACCCCGCGTGTATGATGCACACGAATTATTCTGTGAAATGAAAGAAGTGGTTACCAGGCCCGTTGTATACCGGGTTTGGAAAAAGGTAGAACGGTACACGGTGCCCAAATTCAAGCATGGCTATACGGTTAACCATGCCATAGCCAGTGAATTCTACCGGCTATACCAGGTACGGTACGAAGTAATTCGCAATGTACCCGTATTGCAGCCCATTAGCATACCCGACAAACCGGAAAAATACATTCTATACCAGGGCGCGGTGAATGAAGGCCGTAGTTTTGAAACCCTGATACCCGCAATGAAATGGGTAAACGCCCGACTGATCATATGCGGCGATGGGAATTTTATGCAGCAGGCCCGGCAACTTGTTAAGGAACATCAGTTAGCCGATAAGGTAATTTTTAAAGGAAAGATATTGCCGGAAGCACTAAAACAATATACCCAGCAGGCCTGGGCCGGGGTAACCTTGTTTGAAAATAATGGTTTAAATAACTATCATTCCCTCGGAAACCGGTTCTTTGACTACCTGCATGCCGGTTTACCCCAATTGTGTGTGAATTACCCGGCTTATCAAGAAATAAACAATAAGTACTATATAGCTGTTCTTATAAACGAACTGCACTCCGAATCAATAGCCGGGGGGCTGAATGAATTATTAAATAACGAAAATTTATACAACCATTTGCAACAAAATTGTTTAAAGGCACGGGAAGCCATTAACTGGCAGGAAGAAGAAAAAAAGCTATTGGAGTTCTATAAAAATATATTGTAGCCATTGGAAAAGCATTTACATATTATCTGTTTCGACGTACCCTACCCTGTTGAGCATGGCGGCTATTTTGATCTGTTCTATAAACTGGTAGCGCTGTATCAGCAAGGCATCCGCATCCATTTGCATTGTTTTGAGAACAAACGGGAACAACAACCCGAACTGGAACAGTATTGCGCCGAAGTGCGTTATTATCCACGGCAGTGCGGGCATAAAGGATTCTCGCATAAGTTACCTTATATAGTAGCTTCCCGTACCAATGCGGTGTTGGAAGAAAGGTTATTAAAGGACGATTATCCCATTTTGCTGGAAGGCGTACATTGTACGTACCTTCTGCAGGATGAGCGGTTCAATAACCGTAAACTGATATTGCGCCTGCATAATGTTGAGTATAAATATTACCGTCAGTTATTCCATGCCTGCAATTCCCTGTTCCGTAAAATGTATTACCTGAACGAAAGCAGGTTGTTGAAACATTATGAAGGAGCCATCGCCAACAAGGCATTGGTCCTGACTGTATCGGAGGTAGACACCAATACCTACCGAAAGGAATTTGGCGCGAAGAAGGTGGCTACTTTACCCGTGTTTTTGCCGTATACGCAGATACTGGCCCCTGAAGGCGTTGGTTGTTTTTGTTTATACCATGGAAACCTGTCAGTAACCGAAAACGAGCAGGCGGCCATCTGGTTAATGCAAAAAGTGTTCAACGATCTTCGGATACCGCTGGTGATTGCCGGAAAAAATCCTTCCCAGAAATTACAACGTATCGCCAACAAACATGGAAATGCCTGCCTGGTGGCCGATCCTTCGGAGCAGGAAATGCAGGATATGATCGGAAAGGCGCAAATAAACATACTCCCCTCCTTTAATGTAACCGGTGTAAAGCTGAAACTGCTGAATGCCTTGTTTAACGGGCGGCATTGCATAGTGAATGAAGCTACGGTGCAAAGCACGGGACTGGAATCGGCCTGTCATATCGGGACAAATGCGACCGCCTTTAAAAGTATGATCGTGCAATTGTACCGCCAGCCGTTTGCAGAAGAAGAGATCCGTTTGCGAAAAACATTATTGCTTTCCACATTCGATAACAAGCGAAATGCCCAGCGTCTTATTCAATGGATATTTTAGCATTGTCGATCACCCGGCCTCTTTCGGTACGAACCGTACGGGCGGGATATTTATTGATGACAATATAATCGTGGGTAGCCATTACAATAGCAGTACCGTAATCGCGGGAAATATGAAACAGCAACTGCATGATTTCATCGGAAGTTTCCGGATCAAGGTTACCGGTGGGTTCATCGGCCAGGATCAGTTTGGGCGAATTGAGTAATGCCCGGGCAATATCAACACGTTGTTGTTCGCCACCGCTTAATTCAAAAGGCATTTTAAAGCCTTTGGCTTTCAAGCCTACTTTATCCAGTACATCAAGGATCTTTTCGTCCATGAGCTTTTCGTCCTTCCAGCCGGTGGCCCGAAGTACAAAGCGCAGGTTATCGTTTACGTTGCGATCGGTAAGTAATTGAAAATCCTGAAAAACAACGCCCAGGTTACGGCGAAGGAAAGGCACTTTCTTCCAGTCCATGTCGCGCAGGTTAAAGCCCACAACAGTCCCATCTCCTTCTTTTAAACGCAGATCGCCATACATGGTCTTTAAGAGACTCGATTTACCGGTGCCGGTTTTTCCAACCAGGTACACGAACTCCGCTTTCTGTACTTTGAAATTTACATCCTGTAAAACGAGATTATTCCCCTGATAGATATTTACGTGCCGTAGGTCAATGATGTTGTCCTGCATATGATCCGTTAAGTTGAGACAAAAATAAGCAATTCGCTCCAGTTATGAGTTTTGTGTTATACCACAATTGGCATTGCCAATGTGAATAAACTCAGGGTTTTATAGCTTTCCGGGTACAGGGAGCCAAACTTGGCTTCATTTACTGAATTAGGGGTAAAATGCTGGTTAGCAATGGCCGTTGAACGGGGTGTAAGATATTGTTAATTTACCTTTTTTAAAAATTTGAACTGTTTTTCCACGAAATGTATCACTTATTTATTTTTAAAAGGCAGAACTGCCAGGTTTACTCTCATCGGTAACTCTTATTAAAAACGTATCGTTATTGTTCATTTCTCCCAAAAGCCATCAGCCAGATAAAGCAAAAAAAATAGACAGAGTTGTCTATTAGTGAAAAATTGCTTACTTTTACGGCAGATAACAAAAAATGAGCAACTTAGGCCCACGGGAACGTATTTTAGAAACCGCTTCGAGATTGTTTTATACCCAGGGGTATAACAACACAGGGATCAATCAGATCCTTGATGAGGCGAAGGTGGCTAAAGCCAGCTTATATCAGCATTTTGGCTCCAAGGATGAATTAGGAATTCATTATTTAAAGGCTGGCAGGGAAGAGTGGTTTGCTGGCATTGAAAAGTGGGCGGGTGCCAAAAAAACACCTGTTCAAAAACTAATTGCCTGTTTCGACTTTCTTGAGTATGCATTACAGCAAAACAGTTTCCTGGGATGCAAATTTATCAACATGCTATCAGAGATTGGAGATACAAGCCCCCTGATGTATAAGGAAATTTTAGAACATAAACGCAAATTGAGACAATACATAAAAGGTTTCATAGAAGCGGCGCTACAAGAAAGGTCAGCAGACGAAATTGATGTATTAGGCGATGCTATTTACTTGTTGTACGAAGGTGCCATTGTGGAATCAAAAATATATAAAGAAACATGGCCCGTGAAAAAGGCAAAGAAAATGATAAAGGTGTTATTGGAAGATAAATAATATTTTTTTGCCCCAAAAATAGACAGAATGGTCTGTATGAATAAGGTCTCATACTAACAATAACTATAAATACAACAAAATGAAAACAGCAGTATTGGTTTTATCTGATCCAAAGGCGGGTTCAGAAGAGTCGCTGGGTCGCTTGTTCAATGCACTGGCCGTCGTTTATGAGTACAAAACAGCAGGAGAAGATGTATCCCTGTACTTTCAGGGAACAGGCACCCGTTGGCCGGAACAGCTTCAGAAAACCGAACATCCGGCATACCAACTTTTCAAGGCTATAGAAGATAAGGTAGTAGGTATATCATGCGGCTGTGCCGACGTATTTGGCGCCAATGCTTCCGGTTTTGATCTGATCAAAAATAATCAGGTACCAGGAACCGGTGGCCTGCCCAGCCTGGTGCAAATGCAAAAAGAGGGATATAATATTCTTACTTTCTAAGACAAAAAGGCGCTCATCCTGAGCGCTTCTTTCACATATCAGTATAACCGTTATATAATTTCAACATGTACCACGCAGGAGAATTGGAAGCACAGGAACGGGCCGGTGAACGAAATATCGGTGAACGCAATGGCAGGGTGTTCACTAATAAAATTATTCCCGGAGCGATCAACTTTATTGAAAAACAACCTTTCATTATTGTCAGCAGCCAAAATAATAGTGGGGAACTATTTGCCTCCCTGCTGGCCGGCGAGCACGGGTTCTTAAAAGTGTTTGATCCTGAAACTATCCAGATCGATACCAGGCTGATCAATTCCAGTCCGCATGATCTTTTTTGGCACAACATCAGGTCTCAACCGAAAACGGGGATGTTGTTTATTGAACCTTCCTCCCGGAGACGGTTTCGGGTCAATGGGAAAATAGAACAGCATGAGGAACTACTTCATGTTTCCGTCGACCAGGCTTATCCTAACTGTCCAAAATACGTACAGCAGAGACATGTGCTTAGAACCAGTAAGCCTATATACGAAGCACCAGAAGAGCGAGGTACTTCGCTGCCTCCTCATTT
>DASUVL010000917.1:0-6312 GCA_036379015.1 Niastella sp. | reverse complement strand
TTTAGGACCTTCAATGATCCTGGTAAAGGCTTGCGTTACCCGGCTATGCATTTGCACATAACTTTCTCCACCAGGTATACTTACGTTTACAAAATCTTTCATCCAGGGATCAATCACTTCAGGTGGTATGGCATCCCAATGCACGCCTTCCCATTCTCCGCAATGTAATTCCATCAGATCAGGCTCCAGGTGAATGGTTTGATGGGGAAATAAAAAACCGGCCAGTTTATGACAACGTATGAGCGGACTGCTATACACCTGTTCAATGGCTGCAGGAAGGGCTTTTTGTATTTGCTCAGCTTCTGCCTTAAAAGATTCTGTTACATCTATATTTAGTTGTCCATAACAGATGCCTTTTTCAATAAGTGGGGTAGTATGTCGAATAAGAAAAATTCCCATGGGTGCAAATTTCGGGAATTCTAAATTACCTGAATACCTAAATCTCTATATTAGCAATTATACAATGTACCGCCAGATGATGATCGTACTTAAATAAAAACACAGCTCGCTTACCTGTTGAATAGCGCCCAGGCAATCGCCCGTATAACCACCGATCCATTTTTTAAAATATTTTGCCAGGCTGAAAGCCACATATACAACTGGTACAATGGCCAGCAAAAACTGCCAGCTCATAAATATAAATGGGATTAAGGCGGTAATAATGGGTATCACTAAAACCGCTACCGTCGGTTTGCGGGTAGCCACCGGTTTTGATTTACTGCCATCGGGATCAGTTACATAATCATAAAAACGCATGACCAATACCGGCATCAACCGGCTTAGGGCGTGACCGGCGACCAGGGTGAGTAAAAAGTACCGGTAATTATAAAATATATTTATTGAAGGGGCATGCAGATCGGGCATGAATTTAGGCAGCTCTTTCAGTAATAGAAATTTGCAGAACAGGATAGACAGCATGCCAATTACCCCATACGACCCCAGTCTGCTGTCTTTCATGATCATCAGGATCTTTTCTTTGGTCCACCCGCCACCAAAGGCATCACATACATCGGCAAATCCATCTTCATGAAAAGCACCGGTAGTTAAAATGCCAGCAATAATAGAAGCCGCTATCGCAATGTCTTCGCTGATGTATTTATTAAAAAGCAGAAATGTAAATCCGCTGATGGCGGCTACTATCCAGCCTATCAACGGAAAATATTTCACCGATCGTTCCAGGTAATCGGGCGAATGATCGGTAAAGCGCGGCACCGGTAACCGCGTAAGAAACATCATGGCCGTAAAGAATATACGCAGCTCTTTTTTCATTATTGGTACTGTTAGGCATGTCACGGTTTCCCACCATGGCGGCACAATTGCCGCCGTCCCGTGACACACCTGTGAATTATTCTTTATTACTCACTCCAGCGCTTTCAAAACTGGCCATTTCATTCAGGAAAAGCACAGCTGATTGTATCAATGGCATGGCCAATGCCGCTCCTGTTCCTTCACCCAACCGCATCGACAGATTGAGTAATGGCGTAACGCCCAGTCGCCGTAAAATTTTTTCATGACCTGCTTCGTGACTGGTATGCGCAAAAATGCAATGATCAATCAGGGTTGTATAGCCTGGTACTGATGGTTGTTGATTTTCCGAGGTATAGATGGCATTCGCGATCAACAATGCGGCCGTGGTTATAAACCCATCTACCACCACGATCATTTTTTGTTGTACTGCTTCCAGGTAAGCGCCAGCCATCATGGCGATTTCAAAACCGCCTATTCGCGCCAGTAATTCAATAGGTTGTTCTTTCAACTCATTCAACGCATGTTTTTCATAAACCTGGTGCAGCGTGTCGATCTTTGTTTGCAACTGCTCATCGTTTAAACCAGTACCTCTTCCGGTAAAAGATACCACCGGTAACCCGGTCATGGCGCTCATGATCAATGCTGCAGAGGAAGTATTACCAATGCCCATTTCTCCCAGGCCAATACAGTTGCATCCTGCGGCGGCTGTTTGTTTTATGATCGCCCTCCCTTTTTCTATAGCTTGTTTGGCTTCCGTTATACGCATCGCCGGTTCTTCGAAATAGTTTTTTGTTCCGTAACCGATCTTTGCGTTGATGAGGTCAACAGGATCTGAAGTAAAATCAAAGTTTACGCCTGCATCCACCACTTTCAATGTTAGTTTGTGTTGCCGGCAAAAAACATTGATCGCTGCACCGCCATGTAAAAAGTTCAATACCATTTGGGCTGTTACTTCCTGCGGATAGGCATTCACCAGTCCGGTTTTAGTAATTCCGTGATCACCGGCAAATACAATTATATGTGGTTGCTTAATGACCGGCTTCGTTGTTTGTTGTATCAAACCGATTTGCAGCACAATCTCTTCCAACCGGCCCAATGCACCCAGTGGTTTTGTTTTGGTATCAATGAGGTGTTGTAATTCTTGTTGCAATGTTAGAGTCATGAATATGGTTTGTTGTTTGTAGTTTGTTGTTTGTGGTCACCCTGGCAACAGGTCACAGAAATAGAATCCATATTCCGAAGCCTGGTTCATTGGGTTACAGGTATCCTGTGCCTGTTGCGGAGCCTGGTAAGTGCGATAAACGATATCGCCTTTGGTAAAGGGTATTGGATTGCTAAAAACGGGGCCATCAAAAACGTAGGAATGATATTCACCGTTCTCTCCACATACATCTACGTTGGCAGGCAGATCACGTACAAAAGATTCATCGATCAACCGGCCGCAAAAACTTTTATCCAGGAATTTTGTATTTACACAAACAATGATCGCCTTAAAGCCCAGGTGCAAAAACTCCTGCATCAGCTGTGTGGTAGAGACCTTCCATAATGGAAATACACATTGTATGTCCGCGGCAGCCAGTTTTTCTTCCCGGTAACGTTTCAGGTCTTCCAGGAAAATATCACCGAATACGGCATGGCTATAGCCATTGTTCTTCAAAGAAGTAACCTTGCTCAACATCGCCTGTTCATATTCCTGCATACCTGGTTGTTCGGGTAGTTCAATGGTTTGTAAGGGTAGCCCTATTGACGCCGCTTGCGCTTCCAGTAACGATCGCCGTACACCATGCATGGAGACCCGGTCATGCGCTGCATTTACGCTGGTGAGCAAGCAGTCTACGTTATAGCGACTATCCTGTTGTATGTAATGCAGGCAAAGCGATGAGTCCTTGCCGCCACTCCAGTTCATATATGACTTAGCCCCCAACTCACCCCCTAACATCCGCCAGCTGGCAGGGGAGTTGAGATTATTGCCCTCTACATTCGCCTGTACAATATTATTATTGCTCATGCTGTTTCACCAGGTTTAATTTACTTCTATTAATGGTTAGTCAAGCTATTCGAATGTCGTGAACCAATTCACCATTGACCATTCACCATTGACCTCACTTTACCACCATCGGAATCCCGCTCACCATAAATATGACTTTATTCGCTTTTTGAGCAATATACTGATTCATCCACCCTTGCAGATCGGTAAACTTTCTGCCGATCTCCGTATCGGCATGCATGCCCATACCAATTTCATTGCTTATGATAATAAATGTATTGTTGGTAATATCCAGCTTATCTATTTCTGCTTTACATTGCTCCAGACTGGCATCAATATCATATTTGCTATCAGAAAAAAAATTGGTGAGCCATAAGGTAACACAATCCATCACTACCACCTTACCCGATAAAGACAACCCACTGATGTTTTTTTCTTCTTCAATACTTGTCCACCGTTCATCTCTTTCTGCCTGGTGGCGTTGTATGCGTTTTTCAAAATCATCGTCCCAATGACGGGCGGTTGCCAGGTAAACAGGGTTATTGCTTAATTGCAGGGCCAGTTGCTGCGCATAACGGCTTTTACCGCTTCGGGCTCCACCGGTGATGAATACAATCCCTGGCCTCTCTCCTCCCGATTGCCATCGGGACTCCGGCAAGCCTTGCGTCGCCGCTGAAGACGAAGGGGAAGCAATCACTTTTTCATCTGGTACCATTCTGAAAATATTTTTCTTTAAATAAAGTATACCGTTGTTTTAGTTCCAGCAGGCAATTGCGGCAAAGGCAATCTGAATACCGTTCTTCTATAAATGCTTTTTCCTCATTGGTAAAAGTAATGCCATTGCATTGACAATGCATTACGTCGCCAACTTTACATTCAAAGGAAGCCTGGCAACGTGGACAGGTTTTTTGTTCATGCTTGCACATAGGCCAATGATGATTGATGAAGTGGTTTGTACTTATGTTGCAGATGTACAGGTACGGTAAACAAGGTAGGGTGGAACAGGGCCGCCAGTAATTCTATGCCATCTGTTAATGTGCCGGCGCTGGGTTGTGTGAACAGATCATAGTCGGCCATAAATACTGCATCGTTGCGTACGGCGGTAAGCTCAGCCCATTCCTTTTTCTGGGTTAGCAAATGAATTTCTTCAACCGTTCTGGAAATGGTAAAACCACAAGGGGCGATCACCAATACTTCAGGGTCGTATTTCACGATCTTTTCCCACGGCGTAACAATGCTATCCCCACCGGGGTTCGACATCATGTCAATGCCGCCTGCGTAAGCTACCTGGTAGGGTATCCAGTGGCCGCAATTATAAACCGGCGCCATCCATTCCATGATCATCACCCGTTTAGGCGGTGCTTTATGCAGGCGTAAACCATCAATGATGGCATCAATTCTTTTTTGTAAAGTAGCGAGATAGGCGTAAGCCGCTTCTTCATTACCCAACGCAGTTGCAATGGTTACAGCGGTATTAAAAACGTGATGCAGTGTATTGGGCGTTAATGCAATAAGTTGGGGTTGTTTTTCCAGTTTGGCTACCGCGGCCGAGGTACAGGCTGTATCGATCTGACATACTTCACAAACATCCTGCGTGAAAATAATATCGGGTGCAATGCTTTGCAACAGGCTGTCATCTACATAATATAAACTTTTGCCCTGGGCCTTGGAAGCGGAAAATATTTTATCGATCTCCATGCTGCTGTAGTGATGGCCTTCCAATACACAGCGTACCACTTTTTGTTTTTCGGCCAGCGCCTGTGGCGGGCACTCAAAGGTTACGCCCTGCAACTTATGCTGCAGACCCATATCGTATATCATTTGTGTAGCGGCGGGGAGAAAAGAAGAGGCAGTCATGGCAATGAAAAATTAAAAATGGGAAAGAAAAATACAAGTTACAGGTTTCAAGTTACAAGTTACAAGGAAAAGCGCTTACCACCCTGTAACCTGGAACCTGTAACTTGAAACATGCTCCTCTAATGCATTAATTCAAAACTGCAACGGAAGGTTTCAACGATGTATACTTCCTCTGCAACCACTCAAACAAACCAAACAGGATACCGCTGTAAATAGCCGTGCCTCCTAAAAAACGCCATTCATACGGGATGGCATCGATCAATCTTTTCGTGTATAATGAAAAAGTGAATTCCTTTTCAACGATGCAGGAGCCAATATCACTTACCAGCCAATGTATGAGGGTTGAAACGATGACTGCAATAAAGATGTTTTTAACAGAGATCTCCCGAATGATCAATTTGCCGGCAATGGTCATTAAGGCAAAGGCGCCATAGGTCCATACCCAGCCATTGTATAACAAACCCTGGCGGTATTCTGAATCTGAAAAAATGGTGAACGATAACACCACGTCACTGATAAACAGGGTCAATAAAGGAAACGCAAATGGTTTTACATTACCACTGAAATAAGCCCCGCCAAATAAAGCCATGGCCCCAATAGGACTGAATACGGTCAGCGGTCCCCAACCGGTAAATGAAGCTAAACGCAGAATTGCCGTTACCACAATGATGAGTAGTAAAACGGCGTTCCTTGGATTAATTTGTTTCAGTGACATGCTCGTGGGTTTTATATTTTTCTATTGTATGAATATATGGAAAGATACAGCGTGATGCTGCCCATCACGCTGTATCTTTTTTTACCAATTTAAAATTATACCGCCGTTAATCATAAATGGCATGGAGTTGTAGCCCTGGATATCAAAAAATTGCTTGTCAGTTATATTGCGGGCATCCACAAACAGTTTTACATATTTGGGGAACTTAAATTCTGCATAGGCGCCCAATAAAAAATAATCTGCCAACGCAAGATCAGGCATCTGGTATCCGCCCACATCATAGCGTTTGCCTACATATTTTCCTGAAGCGCTTATATACAAACCATTGTCAAACTGGTAACCTGCAGTAAGATTTACGTTGTGTTTTGGTCTTCTCAGCAAATAATGGTAGGCCGTATCCTTAAATGTCTCGCGGCTTTGTATTTGTTCTTTCGGGTCAATGTAAGTGTAATTTAAACTAACCGTCAAAGCTGTTACCGGCTTTACAGTCGTTTCGAATTCAATT
>DASUVL010000916.1:0-9301 GCA_036379015.1 Niastella sp. | reverse complement strand
AATATATACAACGGGTAAAAATTGAAGCTGCCAAAAAGCATTTAGAGAGCAGTCACAAAAATGTGAACGAGGTCATGTATGATTGTGGCTACACCGATATCAAAGCTTTCAGAACCGTGTTTAAAAAAATTACCGGCTTGTCCCCTATTGAATACCGGAATAAATACAACAGGGAAGGCGTGGAAGTTTGAGTTACTTATTGATATTGCATGAACATAACCGGGAATCATTTACCCAAAACCAACTTAATAACCGGACATAATTCACCGGCCCACATCATATAGCCTTTTTCAGTAAGGTGAATACCATCGGGCCGGTAACAATCATCCCACAAATTACCTGTAGCAGTATTTATTAATGACCTGGATGGATCGCAGAAAAAGATACTCCTGTTGTTGACAAATGATTGTATTTGTTGATGCACCAACTGAAATTTTTTGCGGTAATTGTCATTCGCTGTATTACCTGCGGGCAATGGACCAGTAAGCACAATCTTTGCCTTTGGTAATTTTTCTGACAACAATTTCAATATTAATTGAATACCCGCTACTACGTCTTCCGCATCTTCATCCCGGAAATTATTGACGCCAATTGTTACCACCACAATCCCGGGATCAGCTTTTGAAAAATCAGTATGCTGTATTCGCCACAACAGGTTCTGAGTTCTATCGCCCCGTATTCCTGCAACACTATATTTGTAGGCAGTCAAAACGCTGTCAAAAGCATGCGTACCGGTTCCCTTGGGAACCAGGCCTCTGTGACCAATGGCTTCGGTAATGGAATTACCTAATAACAATACGTCCACTTTTCCAATACTGTCTAACGAATGTTGAATATCGTTATAATTATCCCACCAATCGCTGCCATTGCCAAACCTGTATTCAGCTCCCGGCGCGGACGTAACTGCAAAAACAACTTTCTTATGCGTAGCTTTTAAAATAAATTCAACGATTGGTGTTGGGTTGGCAAGACTGTGCGGATGATGATTGACGCCCGGTTTGTGAATAACCTGGATCTGTCCGCCCAGAGCCAGTATCTTTTGTTCAAATATCGCCGTGTTTTCATTCACCGGCACTACATCATCTGCATCACCCACCACATGCAACATGGGATAACCGCCTTTCGCGATCTGTGCTACTTTATCAATGGGATTTCCTTTAAAAGTTAAGGCTGCTGAATCGCTCGTATAACCGTAATCTTTCTTGAATGTAGACCAATCGGCCGCACTGCCCTTTCCACTTCCCTTGCCACCAGGCCAGCTTTTTACATCCAGCACCGGCGCATCCACATATACACAGGCTACCTTGTCCAGGTTCTGTGCTGCCCAGTTGTATACGTATATGCCGCCCCGGCTGAATCCTTCCAGACAAGCCTTTTTTGACAACCCTGCTTTTTGCAGGAAGGAATAATATTTATTCCATATACTGATTGCTTCTGAATTACCAAACAATTCGGCCACATCACAATACACAACATGGAAACCGCGATCTAACAAAGCGATATCTGTTTGCGGTTCTACCCCCCAGAACCGCGCACGCCATATCCAGGGTTTGCCTTCGGCTGCACGGCGCGGTTTTACTATTTTAGCCTTTCTACCATTGAATGTAAAATCAGCGCAATCATATCCATAAAATGAGGAAACGGTAACAGGTTCTTTTACTTTTTTGAAAATATCAAACTTACTATCTGCCTTATTGATTATAGCCTCATATAATCGTTTGGCAAGTATGGTAGCTCCAAGTGATGTAGGATGCAAACTATCCGGAAATGCGGCTGGCATGTCAGCAGTAATGCTATGCAAGTCTATCAATTCCAGTTTTTCTTCAAAGGCTACCTGTCTGATGCGTGGCAAAATCAGCTTTGCGATCGCCTGCTCTGTTTGCCGCATGGTATCGGTGAGATAAGAAGTAACGGGCAATAACAAAATAATACGCGGATGCGTTGGCAGGTTTTGAAACGAATGGATCAACGTTTTATAGTCTGCCATAAAACTATCTATCTGCAGCCGGTAAGGCAGTCGGCTGTCGTTTGTACCCAGCTTTATGGTAACGATATCCGGATTGCTTTTTAATGCTTCCTGGTAAGCAGGCGTAGCCATGTACGATCTGTCACAATCCTTGATCACCGTTCGGCCGCCCACACCAAAATTAGTTACTACGTAACCGCTTCCCAGCAGTTGCTGCAGCTGAGCCGGGTATGCATTTTTTTCAGGATGCGTCATTCTTGCACCGGCTGTAATACTGTTACCAACGCATGAAATGCGTAAGCTCTTTTGGGCAACAACAGTAATTTGTGTTAACAGGAAAACGATGAGCAAGCAATGGTTGGGCGCTGTTTTTTTCATATGTAAGAATGCCTGCTAAAATAAGGCATTTTTCCATGCCTGATTTGTTCAAGACTCAAAACTGACCAACCATTGTTCTGAAAGTAAGGTTCACCCGGGGTGTTGTAATGCGTTTTGACTTGGGTAAACAATGCAGCCAATGCGTTTGCGTGGTACCTTTCATCACAAGCAGACTGCCATGTTCAAGCATCATAGTAACCGTTTCTTTTGTTTGCTTATGTTTGAATGAGAATTTTCGCTCGGCCCCAAAACTGAATGAGGCAATAGCGGAGTTCTCTCCCAATGTTTTTTCATCATCACTATGCCAGGCCATCCCTTCATCACCATTATGGTACAGGTTTAACAAACAGGAATTGTAAGTACCTCCCGTTTTTCCTTCCACCAACGTTTTCAATTCAAGCAATTCTTTTGTCCACTTTAACGCATGCCTGGTTATTTTGGAATAATTGTAGCTGTAATTTTCATTGCCATACCAGGCCACTTTTCTTTTGGTGATAATATGCCTGCCGAAAATAACAGCTTCGTCGTTTTTCCACGCAATGGTCGTTAATAGCTTTTCCAGGTAGTAGTCTGCCTGCGTACGGGTTAACGGTTTGCCATAATAGTTTACAATGCCATCTTTAGGCAGAAAGTTTATTGTTTCGTTTATTTCGGTGCTGAATAAGTCCATACGGGTACGTTTTATTGTGCAGCAAAAAATTTGGAAGCTTCCCAACCAATCATGGCATTTTTGCGGGTACTGCCCCAATGATAATTGCCAAATTCGCCATTTGCTTTTATGACCCGGTGACAGGGAATCAAAAAAGCAACCGGGTTACTGCCAACGGCAGAACCTACTGCCCGCGAGGCCAGGGGATTTTCCAGCTTACCCGCAATACCGGAATACGTTGATAATTCCCCTATAGGTATCCGGAGCAATGCTTCCCATACTTTGATCTGGAAGGGTGTTCCTTTCAAATGCAGTTTGATCTCGTGTAATTTATTCCAATCCTGGGTGAAGATGAATAAGGCATTCTGTTGAATTTTATCACTCAGCTGCCGGTACTTTGCATTGGGAAAACTGTTCTTCAACTCCTGTAAAGCGGTTTCCTCTTCTTCATCTACAAATGCCATATAGCAAATACCCTTATGCGTAGAAGCAATGATGATAGTACCAAACGGACTTTCAGCAAAACTGTAATTAATAGCCAGCTCTTCGCCGCCGTTCTTATATTCGCCGGGGGTCATACCTTCTACTTTTATAAACAGATCGTGCAAACGACCGGTGCCAGACAGTCCTGATTCAAAAGCAGCATCCACTAAAGTAACCTCAGATCCTTTTTTTAACACCTGTTTGGCATGCTCCAGGGTCAGGTATTGCAGGAACTGTTTTGGGGTAACTCCCGCCCAGTCTTTAAACATCCGTTGAAAATGAAAGGGACTTACATGCACATGTTCCGCCACTACCTCCAGCGACGGTTGCTCCCTGAAATTCTGCCGGTAAAAATCAATAGCTTCCGCTATCCGGTTATAGTTTATTTCCTGTTGCTTTTCCATATACACTATTTAATACCGCAAAGCTCACCCAAATAACAAAGGTATAAAACCCGATTCTTGCGCTGTTTCAGCGGGCTTTTATACCCCTTAACAAACCAGACAGATTGATCTGTATAGCCATCTAAAAGTTATAGTTATCTTTGACTATATGAAGGTACACGAATCCACTCCAAAAGAAAGAATAATGCAAACGGCCACCCGGTTATTCCACCAACAGGGGTATCGGGCTACCGGCATAAACCAGGTTATTAAGGAGGCGGATGTAGCCCGCGCCAGTTTGTACCAGCATTATGAATCCAAAGAGAAGTTATGTATTGCCTATTTAAACAGGCGACATGATCATTGGTTTACAAAACTCAAAAAGTTTGTCGACCGCGTTGATGATCCCAAAAAGAAAATACTCGCAGCTTTCGACTTCTTGCACGCCATGAATAAAGAAGAAAATTACCAGGGCTGCGCCTTCTTAAATATACTCGCTGAAATAGCCGATACCGACAAAGAAATACTCGACATCATCCAAAATCATAAAATAGACCTTCGCAAATACCTGGGTAACTTAATTACAGGCGATAAATCGATCAAAGATCATGTGTACCTCCTTTTTGAATCTGCTATTATTGAAAGCAAACTCTTCAGAAGCCAGTGGCCGGTCAATGAATGCAAAAAGATCATAAGCCGGATTGTGGAATAATTCCCTACGCACTTCATTAGATTGATCCGCCGGCTGGCGGATCAGCCCCAAGTAATAGCCAATTATTAATTTTTCCCGAAATAGACAGATCAGTCTATCTTGTTTGATAAAAGCGCCTATCTTTACTGCCTTATCAGATTCTCTCATTTAAAAATTCTATTATGGAACAAAGACCACCACTGCCGCCATTTACCTTTGAAACGGCCAAACAAAAAGTACAGTTGGCCGAAGATGCCTGGAACAGCAAAGACCCGAACCGGGTATCCCTGGCTTATACCATAGACACCGAATGGCGGAACCGCGACCAGTTCATTAACGGGCGGGAGGCGGTTGTAGCTTTTCTGACCAAAAAATGGGAAAAAGAACAGGATTATAAACTGAAAAAGGAATTGTGGAGCTATACGGAAAACCGCATCAGTGTACGGTTTGAGTACGAATGGCACGACCAGCAGGACAATTGGTTCAGATCGTATGGCAATGAGCAATGGGAATTTAATGCCGACGGCCTTATGCAACGGCGGTTTGCCTCCATAAATGATGTACCTATCAGCAGCAAAGACCGGAAGTTTATTTAAAATGCCTTTTATACATAACCTGACACCTTCCGGGGAGCGAGGGAGGTGGTTTTCAGCCGAAAATGGCTAAGTTTTTGCAAATATTTATAGATTTATTTCTTAAAACCGGTAGGCCGGATCAGGCAAAAAATAGTAACTTCCAAAAATTGGGTTACCGTTATAGCCAGAAATAATTGAGTACGTTTGTAAAAGCAACAGAAAAAAATAAATATATGAAACTTAGCCTCCCGGTTCTATTACTGTTTTTTTCAACTTCCCTCTTCGCGCAAGAAACAGTGGTAGATAAATTTAAAAAGATTGGAAATGTTACGCAAGCACAACAATTCGTAGAAGCCAACAAGGAATTAAAGCCAGCCATATTGAAACTTACATATGGAAAGGATACAACCCTTATTGACAAACGGTTATTACGTCAAAAACAAGGCGACATCTTTTCTGTGGGTTATGTTACGTATAAGGTGGTAGAGGCAAAAGAGTCCATCGCTTACCGCGCCAGTTATATTTTCCTTGATGGAAGTTCTTTATCTGTTTCGGAAATAGACAGTTTGAAAAAGCTGATCGTGGCAAAGGCCAATGCCGGCGCTTCGTGGGACCAACTGAGTGATCAATACACTATGGATGGCAACAAAACCAAAGGCGATACCGACTGGTTCTTTGGCGAACTGATGTTCCCGAAAGAAGTGCAGGATGCCGTTGCTGCTCATAAAAAAGGCGATATCTTTTTCGTAGATGTATCGGAGCGCGACTGGCATTACATCATAAAGAAAACCTACGACGACCAGGTGCAAAAAGATATTACGGTGCTACGCGCAAATGGACGCTAAATAATAGATCACTATATTCAACAAGTTCCTGCCAGCTTTTCAGGTATACAACGTACCTGGAAAAAAGCTGGCAGGAATTTTCTTTTATAAGCTAATTATACTACTTTAGCGATCGCAATTCCAACACTCCACTTCAACAGAATTAATTTCCCGAAACAATTTCTTTTTTAACTTGGCATTTTGTTATGCCGTTATGATTTTATTTAATTCTTTTGACCATGCAAATTTCACGACACAGCCATGTATTTTTAAGAAGCATTTTGACTGGTATTCTGATTACCATCGGTTTAATCAGTTCCGCACAATTGCCTGTCGACAGCATTTCCGCCATTATTAACAAAGAAGTAATCCAAAAAAGAAGCGCCAGTATTATTGTAGGTACCATCGATGCTACCGGCAAGCGGCAGATGATCAGCGCCGGTTCCTTTAGTGATAAAAAAGATGTACAACCAGATGGAAACACGATGTATGAAATAGCATCCGTTACCAAAGTGTTTACCTCTTTATTGCTGGCCGATATGGTGCTTAAGAAACAGGTTAACCTCGATGATCCTATTTCGAAATACCTGCCTGCGAGTGTAAACGTGCCCATCATTAAAGGAAAAGCAATTACACTGCTACATTTGGCCTCGCACTCGGTAGGCTGGCCACGGATGCCTGATAATTATGATCCCCAAAACCCCGATAACCCTTTTGCTGATTATACTATTGAGCAATTATACGATTACATTAGTAGATCTTCATTCGACTATGCACCAGGCACGTGGTTAAGCTACTCCAATCCCGGTTATGGTTTGTTAGGCCACATACTATCGCTGGTAGCTGGCAAACCCTATGAAACCCTGGTAAAGGAAAGGATCTGTGCACCATTAGGCATGACCAACACGACTATTGTATTAACACCTGCCCAAAAAGCCAATCTGGCCGTAGGACATTCGGAATATGGAGCACCGGTGCAGAACTGGGACATGCCTGCCATTGCCGGTACCGGCGCCTTGCGATCGAACATGAATGATCTGCTCACATTTGCTGCAGCCAACCTAGGACATGTTAAAACAGATCTGTACCCTGCCATGCAATTAGCGCATGTTCCCCGTATTTCCAAAGGAAAAGGCGAAGGTGAGGTAACCCTGGGCTGGACGCTTGAAAAAGCCAAAGACGGCGACGAATATTTATGGAAAGATGGTACCACCGCCGGTTACCGGACGATCGTGTTATTAAACAGAACTAAAAAAACAGGCGTCGTTATCCTTTCGAATTCGCTGAACCCGATCAATGATATTGCTTATCATATTTTATATCCGGCTGCCTCTGTAAAACCTTACAAGTATACCTGGGCAATGCACGATCTTATACTGGAAACCGCCAAAAGAAAAGGCGTTGATGCAGCCATAGAAGAATACAAAACTATGAAGGCGACAAGAAGCCCGGGATTGGTCTATGATCCATCGCAGTTGAACTATGTAGCGAACGATCTGCGGCAGGCAAAAAAAATGAGTGCTGCCGTTAAAATACTTGAGTTGAACGCACAGGAATATCCGAATAATGCAATGGTTTTTGAAAACCTGGGTGAAGCTTATAAACGAAGCGGCAAGAAAAAGGAAGCCATTGAAAGTTATGAAAAGGCAGTACAGCTTGATGCGAAAAATGAACATGCAAAATGGATGCTGGAGAAACTGAAAAACTAATGTGCTGATTTGCTAATTAGCCAATGTGCTAATTGAATACAAAAACTTTAAACGTCAATGGCCCCGATGTGTGGGGCCATTGACGTTTATTACTTATTATTATTAATTCGTAGTAAGATAATTATAGGTTTTGCTATATCCTGTGGTAAAAACCAGAGGAAGATAGTTCAACGTAACTGCATCGACCCCTAATACGCCGTATTGATTCCAGGTTCCAATGAACATGTCATTGAATGCGGTTTGTTTTGCAACAAAGATAATTTTGTCATGGTATTTACCATCAACAGGCAGGCTCTTGATCAAGGTTTCCTGCCCAGTGGCAGCATTCACCTTAACTAATTTTGCCACATCACTTCCATCCCCGGGATATTTAGCTTTATAAGCATATAAATTCGACTTATTATCGACAATCAGCTCCTGGTAGGGGGCTTCAGTTGATCCGGGTAAGTTCACACCAATAGTATCTTTTGTAGTAAGGTTGAACCTGAATAATCTTTTTCCGTCGTTTATTATACCCACTATTTCGTTAGTAGCAGGAACATATACCGGTTCGTACCAATCATCATCTTCTACAAATGTTTTAATAGCATTGCCACTACCCGTTGCCGGATCGGTTTTCCTTATTTACATGATAGTTTAGCCATTATTTGCCAACTGGCTGGTATTCACCATACACCGCATCGCGGAAGCGCTTGTGCAGTTTCACCTTGTCGAACGGGACCAGTTGCGTGAACAAAACAGCTGTTAGTTCATTGGCCGGGTCAACCCAGAACATGGTACTGGCGGCGCCATCCCAGAAGAATTCCCCTACTACCCCATTGTTCTCTTCTTTGTTAGCCGGCGGTTGGGTGCGCACGGCAAAATCAATTCCAAAACCAACCCGGCCTTTGCTGGGTAACCACATGCGTTTAGATATAGTATCGCTCAGGTGATTCGTAGACATGAGTTGTACAGTTTCCGGTTTCAGGATCCGCACTTTACCCAGCTTCCCTTTATTTACCAACATCTGCGTAAACTTCATATAATCATCGAGGGTAGATGTAAGCCCCCAGCCACCGGGTTTTAACGCCCAGTCTTTTGTATTGAATGTATTGGCCTGTGCATCAGGAACGCGGGTTAAAATACCCTCATCGCTGCGGTTATACAAAGCAGCAAAACGTGGGCGGTCGCTTTCCGAAACTACGTAGCGGGTATTGGTCATTTTCAACGGATCGAAAATATGCTCTTTAACGTATTGATCAAACGGTTTGCCCGACAGGCGTTCTACCAGATATGCCTGCACATCAACAGAAATACCATAGGCCCATTGGTCACCGGGATGAAATTGCAAAGGCAGCGTGGCCAGTCGTTTCGCCATTTCAGTCAGCGTATTGGCAGGGTTCATCACATCCGCTTTACGAACCAGGTTGGCCAGGGCTGGAACTTCCATACCGGCGAAACCTGCCGTATGGCGGGTAATATCACGGATGGTTATAGGCCGTTTAGCCGGCTCCGATAGCACGTTGCCACTGGAATCTACCCCGGTAAATACTTTCATCTCAGCAAATTCAGGTGCGTATTTTGAAAGCGGATCATCGAGCTGGAAGGCGCCTTTTTCATACAGGGTCATGAGGGCTACGCCGGTCACGGGTTTGGTCATGGAG
>DASUVL010000915.1:0-4639 GCA_036379015.1 Niastella sp. | reverse complement strand
GGAATCATTATTTGTATGCGCCAACCTGTTCTTTGTAAGCAGGCTTGGTTCAAATGCCATTTCCATTGCAGGCACCACCGAATCTGTCATCTCATTTGCGTATTCGGTGGCCATAGGATTAAGCGTTTCGGCTTCATCCATTATATCCCGGCGAATAGGCGAGAAAAAACCAAAAACAGCGGGACTGACCGCCATGCAGGTAATTTATACCGGGTTGGCTGTTTCACTGGTGATAAGTATTGTTTCGAGTGTGTTTTACCGGGAAATCTTACAATGGATGGGGTTGTCTGCCGGCCTGATCAGTGAAGGCGCTTTGTTTAGCCAGATCATGTTCGGCAGTACGTTGTTCATCATCATGCGAATTGCGATCAATGGCATTTTCAGGGGATCGGGCGATGCCGCATTGGCCATGCGAACACTCTGGTTGAGCAATGGCATTAACATGGTGTTGTGCCCGATGCTGATCTTTGGCTGCGGACCTGTACCCGGGTTTGGATTAACCGGTGCGGCACTGGCCACCGCCATAGCGCGGATAGCAGGCGTAGCGTATCAATCGTGGTACCTGTTACAGGGAAAGACCATTATCACCATTGGGAAAGCGCAGTTGTTACTGGTGCCCGCCATTATTAAAAAAATTGTACACCAGGCAACAGGCGGCACGTTGCAATATATGATCCCGGCATCAAGCTGGATGTTCATGATCAAGATCGTTTCGCATTTTGGCGCGAATGCCCTTGCCGGTTATATCATTGCCCAACGCGTAGCTTCTGTGGCTACCATGCCCGCCTGGGGCATTGGCAATGCGGCTGGTGTATTAACCGGTCAGAACCTGGGCGCCAAACAACCGGACCGCGCGGTACAAACCGTATGGAAAGCGGGCTCGGTGAACATGTGCTTTCTGATACTGGTAGCGGTATTCTGGTTATTTGCTGCGCGGCCTATTGTCAGCCTGTTCTCCGATGTACCCGAGGTGATCAGCTATAGCATCATGTACATTCAATTTATTTCCATGGCGTATATCCTGCTGGGCTATACCATGGTTATTTCCCGGTCATTAAATGCAGCTGGCGATATCAGGCAGGTATCCCTGCTGTACATCCTGATGTTTTACATCACGCAACTTCCGCTGGCCTGGCTGTTGGGGATTGTGCTCGATTGGGGGCCAAAAGGAATTTTCATAGCCATTCTCGTTTCAGAACTGGTGCTGGCCATTGCCTGCATAACCGTTTTCAAAAAAGGAAAATGGAAACAGATAAAAGTATGAAGGCCTCCCCCCAGCCCCCTCCGGTGGAGGGGGAGCCTTAAGATTCAAACCAATTTATTAAACAATAAAAAAATCAACATGCACGCACAACAACATTTACAGGAAGTGATTGCCAAAGCATTTGGCATTACACCCAACGACATTACCGACGAACTGGAATACCAAAGCATACCCGAATGGGATTCGGTATCGCACCTGGTGCTGGTAACAGAACTGGAAGCAGCCTATGGTATTACCATCGAGATGGAAGATGTATTGACCATGGGCAGTGTAGCCCAGGTAAAAGAGTTGTTAAAGAAATACAACGTTGAAGTAACAGCCTAGCCTATTTGCTAATTCGGCGTTTGTCTTTCATTAGCACATTAGCATAACTTGTCCCGACTTAGTCGGGATTATCACATTATCACATTAGCATTAACCATGTCATTATACGAGCTGATACAAAAGAACCAGAACCTGACATTTATAGATGCGCAAACCGGACATTCAACACCGGCAAAAGCATTTCACCAATCCCTGCATATCGACAACCGGCAGGGACTGGTTTTTATTTATAACGACAACCTGGTTGGGTCGGTAGAAGTATTGCTGAACTTTTTGAACAGCCGGTTTACGATTGTTCTGTTAAGTGCGGAACTGCATCCATCCTTCAAACAAAACCTGGAAGCGCTGTATACGCCTTATTACATGTATGATCCGGGGCGTGCAACTATTGATGGATATAATATAGAAGCCGCTTCAAACTCCATTCAATTATTTAAAAGAAAGACAGCGGTGGAGTACGCCATTCATCCCAACATTAAAATGTTGTTAAGCACCTCGGGCACTACTGGTTCACCCAAGTTTGTCAAATTATCAGATGATAATTTAGTACAGAACGCGTTGTCTATTCTGGATTACATGCCCATACGCAGCGATGATGTAGTGCCGTTGAATGTACCAATTGTATTTGTATATGGGCTCTCCATCTTCACCACCAACTGTATGGTTGCGGAAACCATTGTATGTACCGATAAAGATGTTTTGCAAGCCGCCTTCTGGACCGACTTTACAAAATATAATTGCAGTACCATCGGTGGCGTACCGTATGTTTATGAAATGTTGCAGCGGATTGGTTTTTTCCGAAAAGATCATCCTTCCCTGCGGTATATGACCCAAACAGGCGGTATCCTTAATCAGGCATTGCGGCAAGAGATCGTTAAGTATACAACAACCTATAACAAACAATTCTTTGCGCAATACGGACAAACTGAAGCTGCAGGCCGCATGGCTTATCTTCCCCAGGAAGACCTGCTGAATAAAGCAGCCTCTATTGGCCGGCCCATTAAGAACGGGCGTTTTGAGATTGATCCGGAAACCAGCGAACTGATCTATTATGGTCCCAATGTGTTTGGCGGTTATGCCAATAGCACAGCAGATCTGAATACCTGGCAGGAGACGGATAAATTGTATACCGGTGATGTTGCCCGTCAGGATGACGATGGGTACTATTATATAACAGGAAGAATCAAACGCATCATCAAGCTGTTTGGTACCCGCCTGAACCTCGATGAAGTGGAGCTGATTGTAAAGAATGCACTGGGCGGACAAACGGTTGTGTGCACCGGCATTAACGACAAACATTTACTGGTATCGCATGTAAATGATCAGTTGGAAGAAACCACGATCAAACAGGTATTAAAAGAAACGCTTCATATCAATCCGTCAGTAGTACAGGTCAGGTACATCCCCACTATGCCATTAACGCCAAATGGGAAGGTTGATTATTCGACAATAATGCAGAACGTTTAGCTTCGCTGAAGCTTCGCGAAGGCGAGCGGAACGCCAAACGCAAAACGCTTAGGGCCTGTCGCAGAAGATTCACCCATCTGTTTAGGGCCAATTCTGAACTCAAACAGATGGGTGATACGCCTATTAAAAATTATTTTTAAAACTAATATAATGTTGTAAATTAGAGTTGTTATTAACCCAACCATACCCGGCATGCGATTTTTTAAATAAATTTTGTACAGCAAATTTACCGTATGCTACAACTCACTAAAGAACAAAAAGAGAATTCATTTAACAACATCTTACAGGAAGCATTTACGCCTGTTTGTTCCAATACTGATATTGATAAAACTTTCGCTCATGACCTTAAAGTTATTTTAAGGGCAACCAAATACATTGAAAACCCAACCACCCAACAAGAGATTCTCGAGTTTTGCTTAGCGGCATTAATTGCAAGGTACGCTGAAAGTAAAATTTCCTATTTAATTGAAACTGATTTACAGAAAGCATTAAATCAAGCATTCTACAAAAATCAATAAAATCTATCTCTATCAGCATAAAAACACCCGGTGTATATTATATACAGCCGGGTGTTTCATTTGGTGAAATAAAATAAACTTTGACCACGCCCTTACGATCAATAACTTTACGTGTCATTTCCGCATTAAATACACCCTTATCCTGGCGCTGGCGTTATACAGTCAGCATAGATTTTAGCTTATTAAACAGGTTGGTTGACAGACTTTTCAGCAAATACAGATACTACAATATTAACGGCCCTGGCGAACGATGATGAGCAGGCATTTGCGTCCCTCTATCATAAATATCACCAGAAGCTTTTCCATTTTGTATTGAACTTCACCCAATCGCAACAAGCAGCCGAAGACGCTTTACAGGAAGTATTTGTAAAGATCTGGTCAGATAGAAAACAACTCCCTGAAATTTCCAACTTCAATGCCTGGATCTTCCGTGTGGCCAAAAACCATGTGCTCAACGGCCTGAAACGAATGGCCCGGGAAACTCTGATACTGGCAGAAATCGCCAGAGATATCAATCCTGGCACAGAAGATACCTACGCCATTTTAAGTTATAAAGACGTACATGCCGTATTGAAAGCAAGCATGGATGAACTTCCTCCGAAACAAAAGCTGGTTATGGAACTCAGCCGCGATGAAGGACTGAAATATGAAGAGATCGGCAACCGGTTGAACATTTCGCCTTTAACCGTGAAAAAACACGCGGCCCAGGCCCTGCAATACCTGCGCGAAAAGATCAGGCAGCACTATGCGCTCCCCACTCCCCTGTTCTTTGCATTTGTGCTGTCGCAAAACTTTTTTTAATTATCACTACTCCCACCGGTTTTCCTGGTTGTCTTACAATTATTCTTGCCATTAACTAATCATTACATTTCCATTAACCTTTTGTAAACGAATTATATATGTCAAAACAGGAGTTAACCAGCCTGCTTCAGCAATATTTGTCAAAAGATATCACCCCTGCCCAAAAACAGGCGCTTGCCACGCTTATTGCCAATGCCACTGATGAAGAACAATTGCGCGCCTCGCTGGAAGATATCTGGGATGAATACCAATCCCGGGAATCTTT
>DASUVL010000914.1:0-12667 GCA_036379015.1 Niastella sp. | reverse complement strand
ATTGTTGCCGCGCAGTGAAATGGTACTGTCTGCATTTACCAGCCAGTCAAACTGTTCCCAGCCTTGTGGTGTGGCACGGTTGCAGGTGATAGCCTGTTCACCATTTTCTGATGATACGTATTTACTCATGCTTCGCAGCGTTACTTTACCATTGCCGGCATCAGCTACTAAAAACTGTTCCCAGCCCTGGGGGGCAGTACGGGTGCAAGTCATGGCCTGCGTACCATTCTCCGAACTTACATACAATGCATTATTGCCCTGCAACCAAATGGTTTGGTTTACCGGCGCCACCTGTACAACACCAACAGTAAACTGTTCCCAGGTATTAATGGCAGCCCGGTTACACATCATTTCCTTTGTACCATTTTCTGAGCTTACATATAATCCATTGTTGCCTTTAAAAGAAACAGTTCCGTTGGTATTGCTTACCCAATCAAATTTTTCAGTAACGCCAATGGTATCGCGGTTGCAGTTCAAGACACTATCCCCATTTCCAATGGAAACATATTTGCCCTGGTTGCGCAATGCTACTTTTCCATTACCGGCATCAACTATTAAGAACTGGTTCAAGCTTTGCACCTGCGTGGCATTGCACCACATGGCACCAACGGCGCCTGTTGAACTTACATACTGTCCGTTCACTCCCTTTAATGAAATGGTTTTGCCTATCGGGGCTGTGGTAATAACATTACCGCCGCCTCTGTTTATTACTACTTCATTGATAGCTGATACCAACGAGTACTGGCCACTTACATCACCCGAAAGCTCCCACATCATAATACCACCGCCCTGATCAAAAGCCAGGTTGGTTTTATTTTTGATGGTAGTAATTCCATTGTATCCTTTACCATTGTAGGTATCTGAATAGGGGTCAGCGCCCAGGGCCAGTAATTGCGCATACGTTTCCCAGGTAGGGCGGCAATAAAAAGGAACGCCCAGGATGGCTTTGGCAGCCGGCACACCCCTTCCCCGCCAGTAATTCATACACCGCACCGCCACGTTATAGGTAGAATGCTGGTAATCGTTGTCGTCGTAAGCCATAATGGTCAAATAATCTACCGTAGCAAAAACACCGGTTACAATATGGCTGCCATAATCACCGATAACTGCAATGGTGCACAGCTTTCCGTTGTTATGCATGGTGGCTGACAGCGTTTGCATCATGAGTAAGAAATTATTGGCCTCTGCTCCGTCAGACGGGTATTCCCAGTCAATGTCTATACCATCGAGGTTATACTGTTTTGCCAAAGCAAGCATGCTATTCGCAAAGTTGGTGCGATAGGTTGAATTGGCTACTATGGAATGAAAGGCATTTCCACCACCTCCGCCACCTACTGATACCAGCACTTTTACGCCATTGGCGTGTGCAGCCGTAACCAGACTTTGCAGTTTTGAAGCATTTTCAATGGGTTGATACCCGCCGGTGGAAGTAGGTATTAAAAAAGCATAGTTTACGTGTGTTAATTTGTTGAACTGTATATTACTTACAGAACCGGCCCAGGTAGGCAGGTATCCTACTACTTTAAACTGTGCTTCTGCCGGTGTCACTAGTGCAGATAGTAATACCAATAGCATACAGCACATCATTCTGCATAGCTTTGTTTTCATTTGATAACTGGTTAAACTGTGTCGTGAATGGTGAATAGTTATTCTTATTTATTACATCTTGCTTACCCGCCAAAGCCATGGCACCCCGACTCGTCGTCGGGGCCGCCAAAGCTGCGCGAGGCGGGTACTTTATCCCTTGTTATTGCACAATGAATTTATCTGTATAGCTATGGTTTCCATTGTTAATTTTTAACAGGTAAGTGCCTGTGCTTTTTGCCGCGGGTATGCTAATGGTTGGTTTATTAGCTTTGTATTGAGCGATTGTTTTACCCGTTAAATCCATTACCGTTACCTGTACCGGTGCATTGGCATTGAATTGTTTTATGGAAATAGTTAACAATGTACCACGTTGTACCGGATTAGGATAGATGTTACCATTTTGCGTTGCAACAGCAAGGGCAGAAGCTGCTTGCGTTGCAGCTATTCTGGTGATAGTAGCAACTATACCAAAATTGAACTTTTCCCATCCCTGAATGCTTGTGCGGGTACATGTCATGGCCTGTTCGCCATTTTCTGAACTTACATACAGTCCATTGTTGCCGCGCAGTGAAATAGTTCCATCTGCATTTACCAGCCAGTCAAACTGTTCCCAGCCTTGTGGTGTGGCACGGTTGCAGGTGATAGCCTGTTCACCATTTTCTGATGATACGTATTTACTCATGCTCTGCAACGTTACTTTACCATTGCCAGCATCAGCTACCAAAAACTGTTCCCAGGCCTGAGGTGCAGTGCGTGTACAATTCATGGCCTGTGTACCATTTTCTGAACTTACATACAATCCATTATTGCCCTGCAACCATATGGTTTGTCCAATAGGTGCTACTGAAGGCTTACCAGGCGCTACTGCCGCTATTGTTCCATTGTTCTTTACACAGTTGGCGAACTTTATATTGTTCAGTATAGTGTTCATAGTCCAGGCGCCATCTGTAATGTAAGGTGGGTTGATGTGCATCAGTGCAGCGTTTTCACCTGCGTCAAAACGCTTATATGTCCAATGACACCAGCCAATACCTTTTGAATTCAGGGCTGCGATATTTTCACTCAGCCACGCATTATTGTTTTCGCCTGTTTCACCTACCCATACCGGTACATTATGCGTATTCCGGAAATTAACCATGCTGCCAATCAGGTGAATCTGATTAGGATTTGGATCGGTTGCCGTAGGGGAGTTTGTGATCCAGTAACGATGTGCATTATATATCAGGTTGGTTTTATTGGTAAACGTAAATGGCTCCATGTAATCATAATTATTACCATAGCCATTGCCCTCTATCATCAGCAGGTGGGTATCGCCCTGTGCTCTTACAGCATTGATCAACCGCTCGAACAGATCATGTATCTGTATGTTGGAAGGCACATGATTTGGTTCATTGATAAGATCGTAAAAAGCAACCCGGTTATCATTTATATACCGGGTGCTCAGCCGTTGCCAAAGACGTACTGTAATATCCCTGTAAATGCTCTTGTTCCATAGATCATTGCCTACAAAAGCATCTGAGATATTGAAATCTGTACCCTGAGCGCCGGGTGCTGCATGCAGGTCCAGTATCACATACATATTATTAGCGCCTGCCCAGGCAAGTACGCTGTCGATAGTACGAAACCCTTCGAGCCCTGCATCATTAAACAGCGCATTGCTGTTGTACCAGCTGGTTAAAGAGCTTACATAATTATTATAATTACCTGAGTTATGTGCCACGCTGTTTCTAACTGTCCGTTGGGCGCTGGTTAAAAACAATTCATAGTGCATTGGCAACCGCACGCAATTAAATCCCAGCGAAGCGATATAATCAATATCTGCTTTGGTAATAAAGTTGTTTCGCCAGTTCTGGTAAAATGTTTCCACATCTGCATCTGACACACCCTGATCGTATAACCCCTTTTTAAACGACCACTGGGTACCGCCTGTACCAGGATTCATCATATAGCCTTCCTGTAATAGCCAGCCACCCAGGCCTACGCCTTTTAGTATTACTTCCTGGCCGGCGGCATTTACAACTTTTTGACCGCTGGCACTCAGCCGCGAAAGCTGGGCCTGTACAGACTGAATTTGCCCCGTACTTACTATTAGCAACAATGCCAAAACAAAACGAATGACAGGGAACGGATTAAAATGCTTTTCAATAAAATTTCTTTTCATAGAACGTGTTTATGAATTATTGGATAAAAAACTGCCCTAATTGCTGATCTTATGCACCGATAAATTATCATAATAGATATACCCATCGGTGGTAGATTGCCAATAGGTTTGACTGCCTCCGCGGAATGTATGGAAACTCATTTTGTTGATCAGGCGTTTACTGTCGTTGGTCGTCCAGCGAATATCAGTGTCGAGCACCACCGTACCATCTATTACGATCTGCACATGTCCGTTGGTATTGCTACCGGTATTGCTTTTGATGTACAGATGAACATGGTACCACTGCCCTTTGTTGAGGCTGCCGCTTGAAGGAAAAGATTTACTAAACGTATTGCCAAACTCAGTGGGCTGATCTTTATGATATATATATGGCTGAAAAAAAACTCTGCCGGCATCTGTTTGATACCACATCAGGCGAAGACTGCCGCCATTACCGTCCCAACCGGGATCACCGCCGGTATTGCCCTCGCCTACTAAAAAGCCAAAACCAATTTTACCGCCACGACTGAAATCGAACTGGCTGTGAAATCTTACATCATAATCCATCTCATAAGCACTGCCATCGGAGATATCGATATTCGTAATTACCCCTCCAGCGCCCGACAGCGCATTTTTCAACAATTTAATACGGCAGGTGCCGGCTGATATCCATGTACGGGTATCATTCCACCCGCTGATGTTGCCAAAGTCGGTGGCAGCCGCCGAACTGGGATACACGCCATCGGCATGATTATTCCAATTGACCGACCAGGTACTGTTGATGGCCTCCACTTTTGCAGTAGTGGTAACATCAGATGGTGAAGCATTGTCGTTAATGGCTGTTTTTTGGCAGCCTGTCGCCATAAAGCCAATGGATAAGGCAAGCAACCCTGCCTGGAGCATTCTGGGATTTTTTCTCATGTTTTCTATTTTAAAAGGTTAACAAAAAATACGGCGTTGCAAATACAGGTCAGGGGTTGTGTTTTCAGCAACATTGTATTGATGCCCTGGTTATTTAACCATGTGATTCATATTACATATTGATCATATGACCAACAGTGGGCATTAGCTGATTATTTCAATACAGCATTCGGCATTAGTGCGAAGGGGATGCAAAAATGCAGTTAAAAAGGGGTGGTTACCAAATTTGGGGGTACGTCAAAACCTCTACAGTGGAAAAAGAATGTATGATTATCAATACTTTGTACATAATCAACCATACTACATCACATAAACAGACAAGCGCTTATAAAAAAATGCTCATACCCTGACATCCTGCCCTACTACGTTATAGAGGCGGACATAAGATGCAAACCAGGTTCTCTCAAAAAACCTTGCGTGTTTTGCAAATTGTAAAATTTGTTACCTGTTAATAACCCTTCCAGGTTTTCAACTGGTGACAGAAATTAAAAAATCGTACAGATTGATGTCGTTCGAAGTAATGCCCAGTTTTTTACGCAGGCGGTATCGCCCGGTTTCTACCCCGCGAATGGAAATATTCATCAGATGGGCAATTTCCTTAGTGGTTAAGTTCAAGCGTAGATATGCTGCCAGTTTTAATTCGGTAGTGGTTAGTGCAGGACAATGTTCTTTTAGTTTCTTCAAAAAATTAGCGTGTACCTGGTCAAAATGCTCAGTAAACTGTTCCCATTCCTGAGTAATGTCCAGTTCATTGTCAATTAAACGGATGATTTTTTCAAATTCTTTGGAACTGGTCTTGAACGCTTCGTTATTTTTAAATTCATTCAGATCATCTTTTATTTTTGAAAAAACACTCATTTGTCGAACGAGGTTCATTGCGGTAGAGGCCAGTTGCGAGTTTTTATGTTCAATATCTGCGTGCAGCTTTTCATTTGTGAGTCGAATAATCTCCTGCTCGCTTTTACCCATCTCCAACTCGTGCAAGATCTTCAATTGCTTTTGCTTTTCATCGTATTGTTGTTGTTGCTGCAGGAGTTTTTGTTGCTCGCGGCGAAGGAATTGCCGGTGCTGCCATTTATAAAACCAATACATCAGGGTTGCAAACACACAGAAATATAATGTATAAGCCCACCATGTTCTGTACCAGGGGGGCAATATGGTAAAGGAAAAGCTGGCAACGGGAGATTCATTATCAAAATTATTCCGGCTTCTTACCTGGAATATATAATGGCCGGGAGGCAGGTTGGTAAACTCCCTTTCTGCTTTGTGTGTCCAAACAGACCAATCCTCATCAAACCCTTTTAAAAAATAACTGTAAGAAATATTCTCCTGTTGACCATATAAAACAGCGCTGCATTGAAAATACAACGAGTTAAAGCTGTAATTAACGTTGGGCTCCGGCCATTTTTTCCCAGGCTCCACATAACCGCCATATAGGAGGTTTTCATTTTTACCGGACCGCTGCACCATCCTGATAAGCGAGGTTACCGGATATTTGCTTTTTTTATAACGTGCATAATTAATATGGAAGAAACCTTTTTCAGCGGCAATCAACACATTGTTACTGTCGATGATATTGATGTGTTCAAAGCCATCGGGCATGATCTTACCATCTATTTCAGGAATGTATATCAATCGGTGGTGTCCCTCCGACCGGTCAACCACCCCAACCCGTTTGTTGCTGCAGAACCATATATTGCCTGCCTGATCTTCCTTCAGGTAATCAACCCGTAAAGAACCAAATAGCTTATTAAAATAGTCAGAGGGTACAAAATCATTTCCTGCCGCATCTAATTCAAAAAAACCATTGTCGGTAGCCAGTACCACCCTGCCTGCAATACGGTACAGGTAGTTATGGTTTTTAGACAAGATCTTTTTTCGATCAATATAACTTGTAGCCACCGGCATTTTTTGTTCATTAAAAGAAACCATGTACAGCCCCCTGTAGGGATGAAGGGCCCAAATGGTGTTATTATTCTTTATCACAAAGCGGGCCGACTCAAATGGTACGTACACATTGGAATAAATGATGCGGTTGTTTTTAAAATGGAAAAAGCTAATACCATTGTAAGTGCCTGCCATAATCTCCGAAGAAGGCACGCTATCGTATAATGGAAGAAAGTTCCAAAAACCGGTTCCCTCATTAACAGGAACGGCTTTGGCGTCGTTCACCCAAAAAGCACCATTGTTATGAGCCAATAACAATTGTCCGTTTACTTCCGATACATTCCATACCTGGCCTTTTGAGTTTTCGACCAGCGTAAATGAGCCAATGGTATAACTAAGATCTGTATATGTAGCAGGCAGGTTGGCCTTATACAAACCACTTGCAGTACCGAGGTACAACCGGTTATTGCGTACAATTGAGGTATATCCGCTATTGCGGTCAACAGGTTCGGGGAAAATATTTTTTATGGCGTTATTCCAGGTAATGCAATCAATACCGTTATCAAGTCCCACCCATAGGTTTTGATCTTTGTCCACATAAAAGCATAAAACATTGTTGGTTTGAACACCTTCTTTTATGGTAAGCCGTTGTATAAATTTTCCTTCTTTATTAATAATAACACAACCGCCGAGGCTGGTGTTCAGGGCAATTCTATCGGGCGACAGCAGGCAGGCGCCAGCTATGTTTTTGACAGCAATTTCTTTAATATCCTTGCTTTCAAAACGAACTACAGTATCGTTTTTCAGAATGAACAAACCATGTGTTACAGAAGTAAGTAACAGGCTGTCGTTTCCAAGATGGGTTATACTTTTTATTTCAACGTTTGCCGGCAGGCTGCCGGTTTTAATGTAGGGTAGCCATTGCCCGTTTTTAAAATATACCAATCCATTTTTGAAATCATATGCCAGTAATTTGCCAGCGGCATAACCTAAAAATCCCCAGTTAATGCTGTTGTAAACCTTAATAGCATGGCCGGTGTACTCGAATATCTTTTTATGGGAATAAAAGAAAATATGTTGCTGCACAATCTCTACATTCCATACATCTGTAAAATCGTAATCACCAGATTGTAAGAGGTTTCGTAAAGAAGTGTAGGTCAATTCGCCATTTGCTCCCGGATAGAAATATCCAAATTCCTGTTGCCCGCCTACATATATTCTGTCATCTTTGTCAATGGCCAGGGAGCGTACGATAGTAGCATTGGGAAGCGGATAGATGCGCCAGAAAGTACCATCGTAACTGAGCAGCCCATTGTCATTGGCGAAATACATGATACCACGACGATCCTGGGCTATATCACCGTTTTGTCGCCCTGCTTTGTAATCCTGTTTATAGTAGTTTATAATATTGGGAATACCAATCGTATTCTGCGCACATGCTATCTGCCCAAGGCATAAAACGGATATCAATACAAATACTTTTCTCATAGGTAGCCACCTGACTATTTTATAGCATCATCTGAAATGAAACACCATTTACACATCTCTGTGCTATTATTTAGAGTTCTATGATAAAAAAATATATTCTTCCCATGTAACAATAGGAACAATTTTTACGCGGGGTATTATTTGATATTTATAATGCACCAATGAAAGAAGGTGGGAAACATTGGTAAAACAAATATAGGTCACTGATAGAAATTGCAATATTGGCTTGATAACTTTATTTGTCAACATATGCCTTTCGTACCGGGTATTATCCACTCCAATGGAGTATCGATGTAGTCCTCCGGCATATTGCCAAACTAATTAAACTAATTCCTTAAGCGTATATATCCTGTAAAACAATTGATAGATAAATTCCAGTAATTTAATTCATTGTTACCCTTGTTAATATTTTTTTCCAGTTACCAGAAATACCAGCATTATCTGGTTTAATCCCCATAATTATTTACCGGGAATAACGTTTAGCTATGGTTTTTGTGAATAACTCAATCAAAAATAATATGGACGGTTCTTCTGAACATGAAAAAAACGGTCCATTTTTATAACCAAAATTTACCTTAAACACCAATACTCTATGATGCGCAGATTTCTGCTGTCCCTGGCGACCTGCCTGCCGACCTTGTATACTATGGCACAAGACGGGCTCTGGTCCACTGTATCAAAAAGCTCTTTACAAACTTATCTGAATGGCCGCTCGGCAGTTTCACCGGCGCCCTCCAACTATGAACTGGTTAAGCTGAACCGAAACATGCTGCAACAGCTTCAACAACAAGCGCCACTGGTAAAACCGGGTGAGCGTTCATCTGTATCGCCTGTGCGCATTTCCCTTCCCCTGCCGATCAGCGGGCAATCTTTATCGAGCGCCTTTACGGAATCACCTGTTTTATCTGATGCGCTTGCCAAACAACTGACCAATTTTAAGACATACGAATTAAAGGACCCGGTTACCCGCAGCCTGCAGGGCAGGTTAACCATTACATCGCAAGGCGTTACCGGTTTGATCTTTACAGACAACGGCAGCGCATATATAAGCCCTGTAAGTCCTGATTTCCCGGATGTGCACATGGTATATTATGTAAAAGACATTCCGCTTACGAAGCCTACGCTTTGTGGGGTAAAAGAGTTAGTAGACGGTACGGGTGCAGCTAACCGGATACAGACCACCCTGGCCGGCGATTGCCAACTACGTAATTACAGACTGGCGATTGCAGCTACCGGCGAATACACTGCCTGGGCAGGCTCGCAAGCGCAGGCGCTGGTATATATCGGCACCCTGGTGAACGATGTAACGGCCATTTATGAACGCGATGCAAGTATTACATTTACGCTGGTAAGCAATAACAGCATCATTTTTACCGACGCAGCTACCGACCCTTATTTTACCGTACCATTTCCCACTGCTGGTGACGACATTTTAGACCCTGACAATACATTATTGACCAATCAAAATACGCTTAACAGTAATATAGGAAACGGCAATTATGATGAAGGTCTTGTATTGAGCAATGACTGGGACGGCGGTCTGGCATTTTTAGGCGTTGTTTGTAACAATACCTATAAAGGTCGGGGTGCAGCGGGTCTTACATTCGGCGCCGGCAGCAATCCTACATTAGGTCCGCAGGGTCCCGTCTTTATCGGCACAGTTGCCCATGAAATGGCACACCAGTTCAACGTTACGCACACCATGGCTGCTACCAACGGCGGCTGCGCCGGCAATGGTAACCCTGCTACGGCTTATGAACCGGGTGGTGGGTCTACCATTATGGCTTATGCAGGCGTTTGTACCGGTAACGCTTACCAGAATAATTCCGACCTGTATTTTCATAGTGGCAGCATTTTACAGATGGCCAACTATGCCATTAACTCCGCCACTTGCGTTACGCCCGTCGCCATGAGCAACTCAGCGCCCACGGTATCAGTGGCGGCTGCATCCTATACCATTCCCGTCTCCACGCCTTTTATGCTTACGGCAACCGGCACAGATGCAAATAACAATACGCTATATTATTCCTGGGAGCAGATGAACGCAGGCGATACTTCTACTGCGCTGCCATCTGCCGCTGCTACCAGCGGACCGAATTTCCGTTCGTACCCGCCCACAACCAGCAACACCCGTATCTTTCCGCGCATGGCAGACATCTTGAATGGCGCTGCTACTACCTATGAAGTGCTTCCAGGCGTAACCCGTGCCATGAGCTTTCAGGTTATGGTGCGTGATGCAGCAACCGGCGGCGGTTGCACAGCGCAAACGACGGTAACGGTGAACACCAATGCTGCCGCAGGCGCTTTTACCGTTACTTCTCAAAATACTGCCACCAATTGGGTGGCCAATGGAAGCAATACAGTAAACATTACATGGAGTGTGGCCAGCACCAATGCAGCGCCCATCAACTGTTCGAATGTTGACATTCTGCTCTCCATTGATGGCGGCGTTACGTACACAGATACCCTGGCGGCCAACACTACCAACGATGGTACGGAAACCATCACCATTCCCAGTCTGCCAACAGCAACAGGCCGTATAATGGTAAAGGCCCGTGGTAATATCTTCTTTAACATCAATGCAGCCAATATTATCATCACCAGTAGTTGTTCGGCCAATGGTTCAACCTTTACGCCGGGTACTTCTGTAATCGGTGTTGCCGGTAATTCAACGCTCGACCTGAGCCTGTCGCCTAATTATGGTACACCTGTAAGCATCAGTGGCCAGTTGGCTTCTACCGACCCGGCCAGCATTCTGTCTGTATATAACACTTCAACCTCTTCGTGCGCGGCCCCTTGGTCGAATACTTATCGATACGATACCTACCGGTTTACGCCTAGCGTAAGTGGGTCTTATACGTTTGCCCGCAACGTGGGCACTAGCGGCTTGTGTATCTTTAACCTGTATTCGGGTGATTTTAACCCCAGCAGTCCGTGTGATAATTTTATCAATTCCAGTGGCCGATGGCCTGGTGGTGCTAGTAGTGTTTCTACTGGAAACAGCTATACGGCTACTTTGAACGCGGGCCAGTTTTATACCATGGCTGTTGGCACATTCAACAGCAACACCAACAGCCCGGTGTTGCCAGCCAATTATACTATTAACGTTACCCCTCCAGTTGGTGGCGCGCTTTTATCCAGTGCACCTAATCCCGGTGCCGGTTTCAGCTATACGTATGTGATCGTTGACAATGCCACCGGTCTTATCAAGGCCATCGATGCCAGCTCTGACCTGAGTAATGCTTCGATCTACCCAACCAATAGCGACTATACCGTATATGGCCTATCCTATTCCAATGCTGTTTCTGCTACGCTGACTTCCTATGTAGGCACCTCCTTTGCAGCATTCAGGAACGCCTTGTTGTATAACCCCGCCACACTTTGCGGAAACGTTAGCGCCAACAATTTGCTCGTAACCGTTACCGCTGCGCTGTCTGTACAAATGCTGCCGCTTAGCGCCTATAAAACAGGAAATACCGTTAACCTGAAATGGGCTACAGCATCAGAGCAGAATAGCAGTCATTTTGAGATCTGGCGTTCGGCAGACGGCAACAACTTTGACAAACTGATTGGCACCGTAGCAGCGCAGGGTAACAGTAGTTTAAAGGCTAATTATGAACTGAACGATAATGCACCGCTGACTGAATGGAATTATTACAGGGTAAAACAATTTGACAAGGACGGTCATTCAACGCTGGGAAGTATTGCACGCGTTAATATGCAGCAAAGCAATGCAACATTGTCCATATATCCCAACCCTGTTAAATCATCACTTACACTTGAATATTATTCAACCAGTATAGAAACAGTACGCTTGCGCGTTCTAAACAGCATGGGTAACCTTATATACCAGTCAGGCTTCACAACGCAAAACGGCACCAACCTGTACACCATACCGGCCGGCAACTTTTCCAAAGGCATATATGTAGTGCAGTTGGTCAGTGACTCCGGTAGTATCACTGAACGGTTCGTAAAAGAATAACAACAAATAATAATCCAGATGATTGGGAAGGGTACTTAACTCGATAAGAGATAAGTACCCTTCTCTTTTAGTCGCCTTATACGCTTCTGTTCGTAAGCTCGAACGTTTGTCGCCAGCTTCCTTCAGATTCCACCTCACGGTGGACACCCTTGCTTTTGACTAATGTTACGCCATGCAACGCGTATTCGGGACTTTCACCCTATAGCTGATATACATGCCTGGCGCACACAAAAAAACCCTTGAAAATTCAAGGGCCTTAAAAAGTGGAGGTGACCGGACTTCTATCGAATCACTTATCAAGTCTTTATCATTTATTCAACTGATCAAATCAATAAGAATAATCTGATTACTTTGAATGCAAAAACCCGCTACAAGAGCGGGTTTTACAATTCAGGTGGAGTCCGCCGACAGATTGTCGAACCAATTAAAGGAATTCTTTAATCGTATTCACCCTGTAAAACAATTGATAGGCTGATACGGTCTATTGATGTTTATTGCGGCAGAAGAAACATGGCGGCATGCAATCCCCTACTCCGACCTCATCCATTCAGTATTTGATCCTGATATTCTTTATAATCGGGTCTATTGAATTGGCGCCAGAAGGATCAAGTACCGCAGAACATCCGCTGCGGGAAGGCTGACCGTAATAGTTGGTCAATGCT
>DASUVL010000913.1:0-3546 GCA_036379015.1 Niastella sp. | reverse complement strand
ATTCGCCATTTAGCTGGTTGAACATTACTGAAAGAATGGGCGCTGATATATACAACGAGCAGCTGAAATATTTTGAAGCCCGCGGTTCGGCAGGCAATCCAAACGGGGTGCTCGTTGACCGCGTAAATACATTCCGGCAGTATAACCACGATCTCATCATCGATGCCCATAAACAATTTAATAAATTCAACGTGCAATTATTACTGGGTAATAATGTGCTTTCCACTTACTCGCAAAATGTAGAAGGCCGGGGTGTTGGTTTATCCATTACCGGCAGCTATGATAATGTGGCCAATGCAGCAACGCAAACGTATAGTGAAAAACATTACCTCACCCGGAAAACCGGTTTTTATTCCCAGGCGAATATTGAATACAACCGTATTCTCAACCTGGCCCTGACAGGTAGATATGATGGCACTTCCGTGCTGGCTAAAGACAACAACTTTTATCCGTATGGATCTGTTGCCGCAGGGTTTGTATTCTCCGAGTTGTTAAGTCCTAAAATATCTACGATCCTCAATTTTGGAAAAGTACGGGTTTCCTATGCTACTGTTGGTAATGACAATGTAGATGCCTATTCGTTGACTACTCCTTACCTCAGCATCAGTTCAGCCAACAATAATTTGATTGCAGGCACCTCCTTTCCATTTGAAGAACAAAATGGCTTTTTGCTAAGTGATGTATTGGGAAATCCTTATCTCAGGAATGAACTGGTAAATGAATTTGAGCTGGGCGTTGAATTGAAAGCGCTGAACAACCGCATCGGCGCTGAAATTTCCTGGTTCAATAAAAAAGTGAAGAATGGACTGATACCGGTTTCGGTTTCCCCCACCACCGGATATAATTCAACTACTATTAACACGGCCCGCATGCAAACCAAGGGCATTGAGTTACTCCTGAATGCAAACCCGGTGAAAGCAGGCAAGTTCAACTGGGACCTCACCTTCAGTTTTACCAAATTGAAGAATAAAGTACTGGCCTTGCGCGAAGACCTTACCAGCGTGAGCGTTGGGTTTACGCAGGCGATCGTTGGCGAACCTTATGGCGTTAAATACGGTAACCGCTATGCCCGTGATAGTGCTACCGGTCAATTGCTGATAGAAGCTGACGGGCTTCCTTTTCTGGATTCAAAACCAGGCATTCTGGGCAATATTTCGCCCGACTGGCTGGCGGGTTTAACCAACAACCTGAGCTATGGACCGTTTACACTCAGCTTCTTTTTTGACATGAAAAAAGGCGGGGTTACCGAAAATAACGTAGATGGTTACGGTTATTTTTATGGTACACCAAAAGTTACGGAAGACCGCGGTATGCGGGTGGTGCCCGGTATCAGTACCACAGACGGTAAAGCCAATACCGTTCCGGTAGGCGGGCAGGATTATTACAGAAGGGTCACTGGTATATTGGAATCGGTTATACAGGATGCCACTTATGTTAAACTTCGCAACGTAAGCATAGGCTATGTGCTGCCGGCAAAGCTGATGGAGAAAACGCCCCTTAAATCAGCTTCATTAACCATTACAGGCAGGAACCTGTGGATACACAGTCCGCATTTCACCGGCGGTGATCCGGAAAACAATTCCTTCGGTTCATCCAACGGATCGCTGGGAATGTATTCCTTCTCCACCCCCACTCCCCGATCGGTCAATATCAGTTTGAAAGTGGGATTATAAAACAGCTGTTGTATTCATTGAACTATTTAAACACGATCATTATGCGCACAATAATATATACTGTTCTGATTGTTTTTTGCACGGCACAAATAACAGGATGCAAAAAATACACAGATGTCAACACCGATCCTAATAACCCCCTTAGCGTACAGGAAGCCCTGATACTGGCGCCGGTGGAATTGAATTTATCTTCGGTGCTCACCGGAGGGGCGCTTACTGCCGGTCCCGGCCAGGGAGCCCAACTGGTGAACCATTATATGCAAAACATTGCCCTGAACCAGCCTGTACCTAACGAGGGCACGTATCAGCTATTTAACGTTATGCTCGACGATACATGGAAAAATATTTATGTAACCAGTTTGAACAACCTGAAGGTGATGAACGATAAAGCCACTACCAATGGCAACTATCATTATTCAGGCATTGCCAAAATATTGACTGCTTTTTGTTTAGGCATTGCCACCGACTACTGGGGCGATATTCCCTATTCCGAAGCATTTAACGGCATCAACAAACTACAACCGGTGTATGATTCGCAGGAAAGCATTTATAAAACCATGCAACAATTGCTGGACGACGGTATTGCGGATATCAATAAGAATGCGCTCATAAAGCCAGGTAGCGATGATTATTTTTATGGTGGCGATATGGCCAAATGGAAACGGCTCGCCTATACCTTAAAGGCGCGGTATTATATGCATTTAACCAAAGCACCGGGTTATACGGCACTGGCGCAAGCCAACCTGGCCCTGACGGCACTGCAGAATGGGATGCAGGCGAACACAGATGATTTGAAAATGGCGTACCCTGGCAGCGCGGGCAAACAAAACCCGTGGTATATTAATACGCTGCCGGCATCTACACTCGTATTGTCATCGGCCTGTGTTGATACGCTGGTTACCCGGAACGATCCGCGGTTGGAGAAAATGATTGACACGGCCAAAGAAACCGGTAAGTATACTGGCCGGCCTATTGGTTCGGTGAACATCAGCGGCAGCCTTGATATTTATTCGTTACCCGGTTCCGCCTATGGCGCTACCAATTCACCGGCATATGTATTTAATTATTCAGAAGCATTATTCCTGAAAGCCGAAGCCACACTTATAAAATCAGGTTTTGCTGCCGCGGAGCCCGTTTACCAGGATGCCATCAAATCGCACATGGCAAAGCTTGGCATTGATACGGCCGATGTAACTACTTACCTGGCCAGTCGCGGTACATTAACAGCAGCGAATGCATTGCAACGGATCATGGAAGAAAAAAAGATCGCTAACTTTTTATCTATAGAAAACTTTAATGACTGGCGGCGGACCGGTTATCCCCTGCTGACCAAGGTACCCCATGCGTCGTCGGAAATCCCCCGCAGGTTTTTGTATCCGCAGGTAGAGATCATATCGAATCCGCAGGCGATACAAACGGCTAAGTTAACAGATAGGGTATGGTGGGACCGGTAAGGCTACCCCCCACCCCCTAAAGGGGGAGATAAGAAATGCCTGGTCATAGGATGTGTGTATAAATAAAGAATATATTCGGATTGCACCAATAGACCGAAAGTCAGCAGGCTGATTTCGGCAGTCACATGACAGAAAGAAAAGGGGAGCCAACCACCGGCCCCGACTTGTCGGGGGGGCTCCCCTTTATTATTTTAGTTACCCTCCCCTCTTATTCTGGCCAATTCTCAATAATCTTTTTGCCACCAGCGGTTTAAATAATACTTTTGTAGCCGCCTTTTTGCAAGGCAAGCTCTTTAATCAATTGCCCGATAGTATAATGGTAGTACGTCAGATTCTGGATCTGAAGGTTGGGGTTCGAGCCCCTGTCGGGTAACCATTACTGAAATTTATGCGCACACCCTTCTGTTCTGGCTGAGCCA
>DASUVL010000912.1:0-2190 GCA_036379015.1 Niastella sp. | reverse complement strand
TAGTAATCCGCACTGAAACCCGGATAGCTTTTCCACCTTCATTAACTGCAGGTATTTGCAATTGATCGTAACGGAATGAAGTATAACTAAGTCCATAACCAAAACCATATAATGGCTTTCCGGTAAAATACCGGTAAGTGCGGTTCTTCATTGAATATTCTTCAAAAGACGGAAGATCGCTATCACCTCTGTAAAAGGTAACCGGTAACCGGCCCGATGGATTATAATCACCGAAAAGAACATCCGCAACGGCTGTACCTGCGGACTGGCCGCCATACCAGGCGTTCACAATGGCCGGTATATTTTCAGATTCCCATGGCGTGGCAATCGCACTGCCCGTCATCATAACAAATACAACTGGCTTGCCGGTAGCCTGCAAGGCTTTCATCAAATCCGTTTGTACCGCCGGAAGCAAAATACTGGTTCGATCGCCGCCTCTAAAACCGGGATCGCTTACTTTCATTTCTTCGCCTTCCAGCTGCGGTGAAATACCGCCTGCAAAAATGAATGCATCTGCATCACCGATCTTTTTAACCAGGGCATCAAAATCAGTTACGCCAGGTTGACCGGTGTTCATTTTCATCGTTGCTTTTCCTTCGCCCTGCCAGTATTCTATTACCAGATTATATATTGAGTCTTTTTTGGTAGTAAGTGTATGCGATGCAATATCCCTCGGCTTTCTTGTCCAGGAGTTGATTATCGTGTTACCATTAATGATAAACCGGAGACCATCATCAGTTTCGAGTTCAAACGTGATGGTGCCACTAGCGGGTGCCTTGAAATCGGTAACATAACGGGCAGAAAAATCATTGGCCCGAAGGTTTTCAACAACAGTTTCTCCTTCCTGCCAGTTATGATCTAATCGCTTTTCAAAAACAGTTGCAACCGGATCTCCAGTAAGCTCCCTGTTGTTGTAATAGGTTGCTCTGATCCCGGGCTTTCCATCTATAGAACAGGCATTGCTGATATCTGTATATTCCAGTATGTTCTTGTTGGTATAATTAACGGCCTTTTCATACACCACCTGAGTTGTTGCTCCTACCTTATCTTTTATGCCCTGCAATATGGTTGTTAGTTTTGATGGCGTTCCGTTATAATTGCCCAATGGGGCGATCACATTGTCAGCATTCGGACCTAATACCACAATCTTCTTCAGCTTCTTTGTAAGTGGCAGCGTATTATTTTTATTCTTTAATAATACGATCGATTCGTGCGCCATATCCAACGCATGTTTACTATGGACAGCTGCTTCCAATGCAGTAGCGGGCGTTTGTGCATATTTCACCATTGATGGCGGGTCGAACATACCCAACCGGAACCGTATCATAAAAAGACGCTTTACAGAAATATCAATTTGCTGCTCGCTTATTTTTTTCTCATTAACTGCCTGTACAAGCGCTTTATAAGCTGCCGTTCCGCAGTCGAGATCCGTTCCATGAAACACCGCATCGGCTGAGGCGGATGCTGCATCAGGATGGGTTTTATGATTTTTAAAGAAATCATCGATGGCCCAGCAGTCGGAAGTTACATACCCTTTAAAACTCCATTGATTACGCAGAATATCTGTCATCAACAGATCGCTGGCACAACAGGGCTGTTTTCTGAAGGCGTTATAGGCGCACATGACGCCTGCTACTTTTGATTCTATCACCAGCTTTTTGAAAGCCGGCAGGTAGGTATCCCACAGATCGTAAGCACTCACATCGGCATTAAATACATGGCGTTCCGGTTCAGGTCCGCTATGTACAGCATAATGTTTCGCACAGGCAGCAGCCTTCAGATATTTCGGATCATTTCCCTGGAGGCCACGTACAAATGCATCGCCGAGCACAGCCGTGAGGTAGGGATCTTCGCCATACGTTTCCTGTCCCCTTCCCCACCTTGGGTCGCGGAAAATATTGATATTGGGTGTCCAGTAGGTGAGTCCCAGGTAGCGGGCATTTGTTTTTCCGGCAGCTACGGCTTTATTAAAAATTACTCTTCCTTCCAAGGCCGAAAAATCGGCCATTTTAAAAAGAGCTGCAGTATCGAATGTAGCCGCCATGGCGATCGCCTGCGGATAAACAGTGACATTATAAGGGGTCCTTGCTACCCCATGCAGTGTTTCGTTCCACCAGTCGTATGCGGGAATATCGAGCCGGGGAATGGCCGGCGCAGCATTGAGCATTTGCGACACTTTCTCTTCCAGCG
>DASUVL010000911.1:0-4531 GCA_036379015.1 Niastella sp. | reverse complement strand
CACCAGTTACACCTTTTAAGCGGGCAGCCTCTTCAAAGGTTTTGCGGAATTGTTTTTCCAGTACGCCGTAAGTCTATTTAGCTTTTTGCTTTTCTTTCAACTGTAATGCATACTCTCCTGGAGCTTTACGCTTTTTAGAAGGACCGTGCTGACCGGGAGGGTTGCTGTTCTTTGATAAATATTTACCATTGCCTAAGATAGGCTCGCCGAAAATACGGCAGATTCTTGTTTTTGGACCAGTGTAACGTGCCATGTTGTTATTAAGTTAGATTTTTTGGTGACGATACACGATCCTAAAAATCTTAAAAATCAATCGTGTACCCTTTATTAATGAAGTATGAAATCGGAAGTCAGAAGTCGGAGGATTTTGTATTTCAGACCTCTGACTTCTGACTTCAGACCTCGTATTATACTCTTCTCTTCTTGGGAGGACGGCAACCATTGTGAGGAAGCGGAGTAACATCCTTGATCATAGCTATCTCAATACCATTTTGAGACAGAGACCGGATGGAGCTTTCGCGACCGGCGCCGGGTCCTTTTACATATACATCAACTTTCTTCACACCTGCGTCGAATGCTGTTTTTGCAGCATCTGCAGCAGCCATCTGTGCGGCATAGGGCGTGTTCTTTTTAGAACCCTTGAAACCCATTTTACCGGCACTGCTCCAGGAAATAACCTGGCCGTTCTTGTTGGTAATGCTGATGATAATGTTGTTGAAGCTGGCTGAAATGTGAACATCACCATAGTTGTCCACTTTCACAATTCTTTTCTTCGCAGCGGCTTTTGCGCTGGGTGCTTGTGCTTTTGCCATAATTGTTTACAGGTAATCTTTGTGTTTTAAAAAATAATCCCGCTTGTGTGGGAACCAGATCAACACTCCGCCTGCACCAGGTATCCGTAGCTGATCTGTTTTAAGGTGCATATAAATAAAACGCCTCAAGCTATAAGCTTCAAGCCACAAGTCATTATTAAAAACGGCTTGCAGCTTAGAGCTTGTAGCTTGGAGCTATTCTTATTTCTTAGGTGCTTTCTTCTTACCGGCAACAGTTTTCCGTTTTCCTTTACGGGTACGGCTGTTGGTACGGGTACGTTGGCCACGAACAGGTAATCCCTTACGATGACGTAAACCACGGTAGCAAGCGATATCAAGTAAACGCTTGATACTCATTTGCACTTCAGAGCGCAACTGACCTTCTACCTTCAGTTCGTTGGTGATAATGTTACGGATAGCGTTCAACTCATCATCATTCCAAAGATTCACTTTCTTGTCCAGTGGTATACCAGCTTTGGTAAGAATGTACTGGGCAGTTGAACGGCCGATCCCAAAAATATAGGTAAGGCCTATTTCACCTCTTTTATTCTTGGGTAAGTCTACACCGGCAATACGAGCCATATTTCGATTTAAATTTAATTGATTTACGATTTCAGATTGCGCTCAAACGAAAACAACCTGCCAATTGCTAATTAACCTTGTCTTTGCTTAAAGCGCGGGTTTTTCTTGTTTATAACATACAACCGGCCTTTTCTACGCACAATTTTGCAATCTGCGCTACGCTTTTTAATAGATGCACGAACTTTCATAACATTTATTTTTTTACTGTGCTTACTTATTTATAACGGAAGATGATCCTTCCTCTCGTCAAATCATAAGGGCTCATCTCTACTCCTACTTTATCCCCTGGTAAAATCCTGATGTAGTTCATCCGCATTTTACCCGAGATCGTTGCTAATATTTCATGTCCATTCTCAAGTTTAACCTTAAACATGGCATTCGATAAAGCTTCAGTTATAACTCCATCCTGTTTAATCAGCGGTTGTTTACCCATATAATTTTAAGGAGCGCAAAGATATGATAATCGACCTAAAAAAGAAAAAAATAAGAAATTATTATAAATAATTGATCATTTTCCCCTTTATTTCCAGTTCAAACAAGGCAAAAAGAAACAAGGAATATTGAATTCCGAAGTACAAACAACCTCCTTGTTCAACACCCCTTGTTATTCTATAATAATTTGAAAATAAACACTTTAATGCACCTTCGCCGGCATCAACTCTATCTTTGTCATTTGATAATAATGGTTCTGCAGCTCATGCACATGGATAGCTTTATTTAAATATCTGTGATCTTCACGCCACCATATTTCCATCGTCGAAAAATCATCTTTTTTAGGTAAAAGTACTCTAAAAGAGTCTTTCATATACTTTGCCGACCCGTCTCCATTCTCGGCTTTTGTAAATCCCAGCATTTTCATCTGCTCATCATTCAGGGTTATCGGGTACAGTTCGTCCGGGCCATACCAGAATTCCTGCACATTATCCTCCACACACGCTTTCCCTTCTGCCCTGTCGACGTCCTTTACCATTCCTTCCCGTTGCTGGCCTTCGAAATCTACCAGAACAATATCTCCGAATTTAAGATCTGAAATTTTGATCATATGACAGCATTTTTTGTTGATTTCTAATATACAAAAGGCTGTTCATATAACCATATTTTAGTTGAAAAGTTAACTTCGGGATTACAAAGAACTGTTGCCAGTTACCAGTTGCCAGTTACAGGTTTCTGGTTACAGGTTTCAGGTTACAAGCCCCCTGACCTGCATTTCCCTGCAACCTGGAACTTGTAACCTGGAACTTATTCTATTACAAAAGCTTCAGCCGGTACTTCCCGGACAGGTTTTTGTACCGCTATTGTTGCCAACTTCCTGCTTACCTGCCGATTGATAAAATACATCATTACAATAACGATCGCCATGGATGCCATAACAATAGCACCCAGGTAGCTGTAGTGATGCAATTTTTTATCGGCCCCCTGATACACCACCATTCCCGCCAGGGAAGCGGCTACGCCACCTGCCACTTGCTGAACCGACGCGTTAACGCTCATAAAAGCGCCCCTGTCCTGCAGCTGGGGAATAGCGCTTATAAGTGCTGAAGATGAGGACATTCTGGCCATAATACCCGCAAACATGATCACATTGATGACAATGATCCAGGCCAATGGCGTTACACCCAGGTTGGTGTAAATGGCCACCATGGCCATACTCAACAAACTGCCGATCACAAAAACTTTGTATTTGCCGATCTTATCGCTTAGGAAACCTGTGAGTGGACCAAAAATGAGTGTAAATATGCCCGAAATGCCATATAAAACCGGTAATTGTTCCTGGGTTATGCCAAGATTTCTTACACTAAAATCGCTGCCAAACGGCATTAACATATACCCGCCTGTAGCCAGTAAGGTCGTTGTCAAAAAGGCCATCAGATAGGGCGTATTGGTTATGGTTTTTGCCATGTGCTGAAAAGCATTGCGGTCATGTTGTAATGCAAGGTGTGCAGTAACCGGCTTCAGGTACATGGCAATGATGATGCCCGGTAACACGCCCACAACTGCAATCATCCAGAAAGGTGCATGCCAGTCAAATTTATTGGCCAGTACAAGACCTATGGGTAACCCCAGTACCTGGCTACCAGCAAAGGCCATTTGAACAAAACCCATTACACGGCCTCTTACTTCCATTTTGAACAGATCGGTTACAATAGCCATGCTCACAGAACTGATAACACCCCCAAAGATGCCGGTTACAATACGGGCGCCCAGCAAAAAGTGAAAGTTGGTAGCCATAGCACATAACGCGGTACCTATTAAAAACCCGGTATAAAAAAAGAGGAGCAGCTTTTTACGATCGAACTTATCGGCAAAGCCTGCTGCCAGCAGCCCCGAAGCGCCGGCACTGAAAGCGTAGGCTGATACTACCAGGCCGAATTGGGCGGTATCGATATTCAATTGGGGTCTAAGTATGGCGCCTAGGGGCGACATAACCATAAAGTCAAGAATTACAGTAAATTGTATAAAGGCTATTACAGCGATCACAAAGATCTCGTATCGCGTGAAAGAAGGTTTGGTCGGTTTATTCAGTTTTGTTGGCTTGGTTTGGTTCATTTGATTCGGTTTGAAATTTTAATTAATCTGGCAGTTCTTCACATACATACCCGGCATCGGTCACTACCCTGATGATATCTTTGGGTAATAACCAGGCAGTTTCAATGCGCAACACATTGTCGATGTCGTGCTGGTCAATATTCCACCTGATGATGCCGGGCGTGTTGCCCATAAGAGGTGAAATACGATGGATGTCTTTGGCCGACACAAGGTTGGTCTTAAAAACCAGTACCTGCACTGTTTGTTTGGCGTAAGATGGAGGTTTAATGATGGTTCCCATAAAATGAACATTCATTTACTTAATTGGACAAAAAATAGATCAGGGTTTCAATGCTTTCAATACCAACTGCAATGTTTGATTTACTATTTCATCAGAGATCGCAAAAACATCGTTCCCCGGACTTTCGCCCTGATTATGGAATTTTATCAGTTGGTATAACGGGGCAAATGCGATAGACCAGTATACTTCGAAAGGCAGGGGCGATACCTCTCCCCTGTTAATGGCATTGTGCATGAATTTGCCCAGCACTTCGCCAAAATTCTTTCTTATCGTTTGTTTTATGGCATTGTAGATAGGCGTATACCTAATC
>DASUVL010000910.1:0-3148 GCA_036379015.1 Niastella sp. | reverse complement strand
GTAGGTTCTTATTTTAGTAAAAAAAATGTCGAGGCTCATGTAATTTTCATCCTTTTAGCTGTTAATGGCATTAAGGATAAAGATATGATTTTCGATTCTTTTGCTGATCAGCAATGCATTTTATCACGCATTTGGTCCAATTCGTCAAATACATACATGTAAAAGCCAGGTTTTGTTTCTTTTTGTAAACGAATAAATGTTGTAATTACCTAAAAACTGTAAAGCATGTATATACCCATATATCGGGAAAGAATATATAGTAGCCGGAGAATATTTATCGCAGTATTTATTCTTGGGCCTATTTTCTGTTCCTGCAGGACACAAACCACGCCTCAATCCTTTTTAGTACCTGCAGAGGGATCACCTATTGTCATGACTTGCGGCCCTGGTAATATAGTGGCAGGTGATCTAAATAATGATGGGCAACCCGACCTTGTGGCGGCATGTGGACAAAACCGCAGTCTCACTTTGTTTAAAGGCAGGGGCAATGGTCAGTTCGACGTCTTTACCGGCAACCGGCTTTTATTGCCCTATCCACCTAACGAAATAGCAATTGGGGATATGAATAGTGACGGGTATGTAGACCTGGTTATTGGCAGTCATGACAGTTACAGTATTTTGATTTTGCGGGGAGATGGAAAAGGGAATTTTGCCGTTTCATTGGATTCTGTTATTATGAAAAAAGGCAGCCATCCTCATACACACGGTCTCGGTATTGGCGATTTAAACGGAGATAGTTACCTGGACATTGTTACTGCCAATAACGCCGATAATGATATTACTGTGATGTTGAATAACGGAAGCGGAGGTTTTACCCCTGCTCCCGGATCACCTTTTCCCGTCAGTCCGGCACCATATCCGCTGACGATCGGTGATGTAAACAGTGACGGACACCTGGATATTGTGTCCACAAGTACCCATGAATCCAGTCGCGTTCTTACCGTATTATCGGGTGATGGGCAGGGACATTTTCGGCGCAGTGATATACCCTTACGAACTCCCAAACCATGGTTTGTTAGCATCGGTGATATAAATAAAGATCGTATACCTGACATGGTTATTACGCATTCAGAACGCAGTGAATTAACGGTGCTTATAGGCAACGGAAGCGCTGATTTTACAGAAGCGACCGGATCTCCGTTTGATTTGGGAAACAGCGCGTGGCACGTAGCAATATCAGATGTGAACCGGGACAGCATACCTGATGTATTAGCGGCAGCAAATACTGGTGTGCGGGTGATGCTTGGAGATGGCAAAGTACAATTTGTGGCTGCACCAGGTTCTCCATTTCTAACGGGTAAGGGAACCTGGCATCTGGCTGTAAGTGATGTGAACGGTGATGGCAGGCCGGATGTAGTTACCAGTAATCTGGAAAGCAATAACCTATCGGTATTGTTGGGAAGATAATGCGAAAGCAATTTTATTCCCTGTTCATCAGCTCCTGGAATTTATCAATAAAAAGACCAACATGAAATCCATCTACCAATGCATGATGTACATGCACCGCCACCGGCATTATCTTTTTACCATGCTCTTCGGTTATTTTTCCGAATGTGATTTTCGGGCAGCTATCAGCAAATGAAAAACACCTGGCATGTGATACAGCGGTGAAGTTTAACCAGGGAAGCGCCGAAAAATGAATTACATTTTCACCCGAAACGGCCGGTATTAATCCGCTTGACAATTTCACTGCCTCAATAACCTGTATTGCGTTTGCATAAAACACATCCTCGTTTTCACAATAATCTATATAGGAAAACCCAAAGGTGCCATCAGGGCGGTGTACAGTAGGCGAAGCATTGATCTGATCAAACAGATAAACCTGCTTGTCGATGATGCGATACCGGAAGTTCTCAATACTGTTAGCCGCTTTTAAGGCCTGGTAGAGATAATACTGGAAAAAAGATATATTATTCTTTTTGGCATGCAGATACGCTTTCGTACAATCTATTGAAACTGTTATCCCGAAAAATGGCTCTTCAAATTGCGAGAAAAATTGATAATGATCTTTTCTTATCCATCCGGCAATGTCGATCGCTGTTTTCATGACTAGTCCAGGTAATTTATAATATCAGCAATATTGTTTAATGTTATCAGGTTAGGATGTTCCAGGGTATCCTCGTGCCGTTCATGCATCCAGGTTGTGTGATAGGGTATATGTCCGGCAAATGCCTGGAGTGCTAAAACCGGCAGCACATCCGATTTCACCGAGTTGCCCAGCATCAAAAAATTACCGGGTGAACAATCCAAATGCTTCAACAGTTTTGCATAATCCGAAACCTGCTTGTTGCTCATGATCTCTATATGATGAAAATAATCCTGTAGCCCTGATTGCTTTAGTTTCCGTTCCTGGTCAAGCAGATCGCCTTTGGTAGCTATTACCAGGCGGTATTTTCCATGCAATTGTTCCAGTGTTGCTGATACTCCATCCAATAACTCAATGGGTCGTTGCAATAATTCGTGGCCCAGTTCCAGGGCCCGATCGATCAGTTGCAGTGTAGCCGTTCCGTTCGAGACCCGGGTGATCGTTTCTATCATACAAAGCATAAACCCCTTTACGCCATAGCCGTACAGGGACAGGTTTTTCATTTCCGTATTAAATAATTCCTGTGATACGGCATGAGGCGGTAAGTATGCCGACAATAATGTGCAGAACCGGCTCTCCGCTTCCTGGAAGTAAGGTTCATTCACCCACAAGGTATCATCTGCATCAAAAGCTATGGTTTTTATCTTGTTTCTCATGATTACATATTTAGTTTTTGTACATTCCGGTTTGCAAAATTCTACTGTTATAACGGTTAAAAAAAGGACATTTGTCCCAACAGAAAGATATGCTTCGTACCAATAACGCTTTTTTGTCTTATATAGAACAATTGTATGATGCGCAGCATCGTAAGGAGGATATTCTGTTAAAAGAATTTTCAGAGGAGCAACTATTGCTGCACCAGGAAGAAAGACCTGCCAAAGTAATGGTGCTGAAAGAGGGGATCACCAAATGTTATTTTAACGAAGCCGGCGACAAGGGATTTATTGTAGAGTTTTTGGGAAAGGGCGAGATCATTGGCGAGATAGAGATCATAAAGAACATGCCCTGTTTATGCAATATAAAAGCGATAACGCCTGTAAAAGCATACGCTATTTCCATCCC